>JBEKNX010000107.1:0-11559 GCA_049522375.1 Acidimicrobiales bacterium
GAACGACGGGTCGACACCTTTGATGGTCTGGTAGTTAGTCAACATCCCGAAGATCACAACTCCTATAAGGGTCCGCTCGACGCGACCGACCCCACCTCGGGTGATGCTGAGGCCACCCACCAGTACGACGATGATCGTCTGGAAGTTCAAACTGGTCAGGTCGTTCTGGCTGACCATGCCGAGTTGGGCAACGGTGAGGAACCCGCCCACCCCGTAGATCAAGCCGGCGATGGTGTAGACACCGACTGTGGCCCGGCCCACCGGCAGCCCGCTCAGCCTGGCCGCGCGTGGGTTGCCACCTATGGCGTACACATTGCGCCCAAACGGTGTCTTCCGCATCACGAAGGCGCCCACGAGGTAGAAGCAGAACATGATCACGACCATGATCGGAAGGTTGAAGAGCACGTTCCTCTCGTACAGCTGGTCGAAAATAGGCGTAGTCACCTGCAAGTAGCGCAGGTTGAGCACCAGTTCCCCGAGCCCCGTGGCCACAAGCAACGATGCCAATGTGGCCAGGATGGGTGGGATGCGTACGACCACGACGAGCACTCCGTTGAGAAGCCCCATGCCGCCGGTAGCAAGGAGCGCCACTACCAGGGCGAACTCCCAGGAATGCGCACCGATGCTCGAAACGGACTGGCCGGTGGCCCCCGAAGCTAGCGGGGTGGTGAAGTCAGCCACGAGGACCTCACCTAGAAAAGCGATGGCGCCCACCGACAGGTCGATCCCCCCGGTCAACATGATCATCGTCTCGCCCACCGCCACGACACCTAGCACCGAGGTCTGCACGAGGATGTTCCGCACGTTCCCTGCGGTCAAGAAGGCGCTGGCCGTTTCGGCAAAGACGATCAGGAGCACGGCCCCGACGACGATGATGCCGATGCTCCCGGCAAAATCGCGCGCCTGGCCGCTGAGCCGCAACCGCGCCCGGGTCCGGGAGAGCATCGAGGCAGGCACCGAGCTCACAAGAGGGCCTCCTCCGCCTGGCTGTCGGCGGTGTGGGCGCGGCCACCTTGCATAGCGAGGTAAACCTCACCCTCGCTGACGGCCGTCGGGTCTAGCTGCGCCGTCACTCGACCTTGGTAGAGCGTAACCATCCTGTCGGCCAGGTTCATCACCTCGGGGACGTCAGTCGAAACCACGACCACGGCCGTACCCCCGGCGGCGAGGCGCTCAATCTGGCGGTATATCTCGAGCCTCGCCCCCACATCGACACCGCGCGTCGGCTCGATCATGACCAGCACGTCGCAGCGGCGCATCATCCAGCGGGCCAGCAAAGCCTTCTGTTGGTTGCCACCGCTTAGTAAGCGGATAAGACGTTCCAGGGCGGTCGCCGCAATCTCGACCGCGCTGCCGGCATCTCGCGTCAAGTGCTTTTCCTTTTGACGGCTCAGGATCCGGACATACGCCGCCACTATGACCCGCGACAGCGAAGCAACGCTGATGTTGGCCGCCACCCGCATGTCGGGGAACAGGCCCTCCTCCTGGCGGCTTTCCGAAATCAACGCGATGCCGCGAGCAAGGGCGCGGCGGGGCGAGTCCAGTCGCACCGCGCGCCCGTCCACCATGATCTCACCGCTGACATCGTTGGCGTCCCCGCCCAGGGCACGCGCCAACTCGTTCTGCCCCGAACCGAGCAGCCCGCACAGCCCGACGATCTCGCCGCGCCGGACGGTAAGGTCGACGCCGCGCACCTTGGCCCCGACATGGCAGCCTCTGGCTTCGAGGACCAGTTCGCCCGCCGCCACCCCGCGGGAGCGGCGCGTGAAGACCGTGTCGGTCTTTTGGCCTACGGTCAGCTCAACGAGGTGCTCCAGACTGGTCTCTTCCCGGTTCATCCCCGCCACGACTCGCCCGTTGCGAAGGACGGTGACCCGCTCACAGATACTGAGTACTTCCCGGTCCCGGTGGCTGACGAACACGAACGTGACGCCCTGGTCACGGAGCTTGGCCATGACTTCGAACAGGTTTTCGACGTCGGCCTGCCCGAGAGCGGCGGTGGGCTCGTCGAAAATGAGGATGCGGGGCTGGCGTAGCGACAGTACCTTAGCTATCTCCACCAGTTGGCGTTGCGACAGTGTCAGGTCGCTGACCTTTCGGGTCAGAGGGATGGACTGGGCGTGGATACGGGCCAGGGCCACGCCAGCGTCAGCCTGGAGACGGCGTTCGTCGATCCGCATGCCGTTCATCGGCTCCTGTCCGAGCACGATATTGTGTGCCACGGACAGGTTGGGGAGAAGGCTGAACTCCTGGTAGACGATCCCGATGCCCAGCGCCAGAGCACGGCGCGGGTTGGAGATTTCGACCTTGGCGCCGCTCATGCGAATTTCCCCTGACGTTGGCTCGTAATCCCCGGCCAGGATCTTTAGCAGCGTCGACTTCCCGGCTCCGTTCTGGCCCACCAGCCCATAGATCATCGGCCGCTCGATCGCCAGGGAGACGTCCACGAGCGCGTCGGTGCCAGAAAAGTGCTTCGAGATCCGGAGCAGCTCCAGGACTGGCGCCGCGGGCTCAGGCACGTCCGTACACCCCTAGCTCGGCAGCGACAACGTGAACTGCTCGATCGCCTCGCGGCCCACGAGGATCCCGTATTCCAGCTCGTAACGACGCTGTTCGCCCGGCTGCATTAGCACCGCGTAGCCCTCGTCGGCCAGGGCCTTGGGGTTACCAAAGGGGTTTGTGGCCGGCTCCATTCCCAGAGCATAGAGCCCTTCGCGCATCATACGCCACGCGATATAGACAGGTAATGTGGCCGAGTCGTAGCGTAGGTATACGCCGAGGCCGCCCAGTTCCGGTCGCAGCTCCCGGTTGACGATGGCCACGGCTACCCAGCCACGCTCGTCACGCCTCACGGGCACTACGTAACCCTCGTGCGTGAAACCCGGCTGAGGTGCAGTCACACTGCGCCAAACCGGCCCTTTAGGGCTCGCCGCCGGGCCCTCAGTGGAGAAATGCATGGCAGCCGGTTCCTCGACCACAGAAGCCAGGACTTCGGCTCCGTCGTTGACCATGGGGAACCCGGCATTGAAATGGTAGAGCCGCTGATGATATGTCGGGAACCATCCCTCGTTCGTCACGACGTCGACCATCCGGAAGGCGTTCCCTCCCAGCTCCGACTCTAACCGGCGTCGCACGGAAAGGTTTTCACCGTAGGCTATGTCTTGGCGGACAATGCCTTCGGCCCACAGCAGGCACCGGTCCCCGACCCATTCGTCCCCGAAGGTGAAGTGGCTCGCCGGCGTAACCGCGATGCGGTCGTGCGTCCCATAATGCGCCGTCATCCGCTGGGTGAAGCCGAACTGGGCCGTGTCCAGCTCTTCTGGCGTGCCTATGGACACCAGCCCGGCCGTGTTGAACAACCCGCCCAGCCCGACCCGCAACCAGGTGGTACCGTCCAGGTCGCCCTCGTAAAACCAAGGCCCGGCGAGCAGTTTAGGCGGTAACCAGCAGAGGCCCACTCCCTGGTACTCCGCAAACCCCACATCGAAGCCCCGATCGGGTATGACCATAAAGCGAAAGCCGCTACCGGTGCGGAACTCTATGCCGCGCAGCCCGCGGGAATGGCCCTCTTCATAAGACAAGAGCTGCACACCTCCGACTTGGGCAAGACTGCCCACGCGGCGCATGAGCTCGTACTTCGAGTAGTCCTTCTCATGGATCTGCATTCGCGTGCTCCTTATAACCTGCACGAAAGCAGGACGGGGACGGCCAACCCGGTACGACCGGGACGGCACGTCATGCCAGGCTCGCTTCGGCGGGCAGCGGCATAGGTGCCCGTTCGTGTTCGACCACGTTGCGGCGGATCACGACTTGCAACGTGAGCACTCCCAAAAAAGCCAGGCCCGAGTAGAGGTCAAAAGCAGCCTGGGTAAGCCCCAGGTTCAGCAACCCGCTGTTGAGGATGGCCATAAAGGTGACCCCCAGAGCGGTGCGGCCCACGCTACCCATCCCGCCGGCCAAACTGCTGCCACCGATAACTACCGCAATGATCGCGTTGAGCTCCATGCCGGTGCCCGCCGACGCATCGGCAGCCCCTATCTGTCCGACCGTGATGAACGTCGCCGCCGCGATCATCGTCGCCATAAGCACGAATATACCGGTCGTGTAGAGCGCAACATTGATGCCCGCCCGCCGGGCGAACACCATCCCACCACCCATGGCATACGAGTAGCGCCCGAGCCTGGTCCGCCCGAGAATATAGGCACCGCCCAAGTAAGCGAGCACGACAACGGGGGCTGTCAACGTGAACCCAGCCCAACTCGCGTTCACCACACGTGAAATACCCCCGCCGATCACGATCGGTACTCCCGCATTGGCGCCGTCCGACAACCCGCGCGCCCAGATGTAGGTGCCGAGCGTCACCATGATCGCATTGATCCCGAGACCAGCGACCAATGCACTGTGGAGCAGCCCGACGCCGAGCGCCGTGGCCAGCCCGGCCAACAAACTGAGCCAGATGTTGCCTGTCCAGGTAAAAACAAGGCCCATGACCGCGCCGGCCAGGCCGATCATGGAGCCCGGGGACAGGTCAATGTGGCCGGCGATGATCGAGAACGTCATCGCCACCGCGATCAGGGCCAGCGGCGCGTACTGAGCGACCAGAAGTTGAAGGGTGTCCCGGTTCAGCCATTTCGGCTCCATTACCGCGAAAACTAGAAGGAGGAGCAGCGTTGCCGCCGCTAGGCACCAGGCATCGAGCCGCTGACGTGACAAGAGCCAGCGAAGCGCCCGTTGACTATGGCTCCCCGTGGGACGAGCGTGGTTCATGCCTACCCTGGCAACACTCTCAGGTAACAACTTCCTCCCCCTTGTCTCGGAAGAAGCAAGCAACCCCCCCTGGCTCAACACGCCAGGGAGGGTTGCGCTGTGGTTAAGCTCCTTGCTCCCGTTACGGGGTGTTAGCCGTTCGCGTCAAGCACCTTGCAGCCGTAATGCGCCGCCACGTCTTGCAGCGTCGGGCCGGCGGTGAAGTCAAATGTTGCCATCGAGTCGGCCATGGCGTTTTGCATCTTGAGGGCACACGCCGCATTCGTGCTGGTGACGAGGAACGAGTTGAGCTGCTCGTTCTTCTGGTACGACTTGTGCTCGACGATGCTCATGGCGTCCTCACCGAAGACGTAACCAGACCATTGAGGCGAGTACATCTCGTCCGAGTACAGCGTGCCATTGACGTCGTCGTTGAGGAAGAAGCCGTCCACAGATACGAAGACGATGCAGTTCGAGTTAGAAGTCCATCCCTTCCCCGGTTCGTTGAGGCACAGCCGGTTCTGGCGCTGGGCAACCGCCGCGGCGGGGACCGTGATCGTGTCGCTAAGCCCGTACACCATTGATAGGTTGGGGTACTTTGTGAGCCAGTCCTGCATGGCGGCCGAGGCCTGGGAGGCATCCCAGTTGGTAGGCTGGAAGACGGTGGTCACGCCGGGCATGTGGGCCTTCACGTAATCGATAAACCCGTTCGCACGGAAGTCGCTCGTGGGTTGGCCTTCGACCCCACCCAGCACGGCGATGGTACCGGTGAGCTTGCCGTAGCGCTCCTTCAGGATCATCTCTGCCTGCTTGGCCGCCAGCTGCCCGGACCGGACCTCGTTGAAACCTATGCTGGCGGTGGCCTGCGGGATGGTGGAGTACAGCGAGAGCACGGGGACACCTTTGCTCTCGGCGTATTTTATCGACGGGATGATCGTCGTCGGGTCGATCGAGTTCAGCATGATCAGGGCCGGCTTCTGGTCGGCGAGTTGCTTGAGGATCGACGCCTGGTCAGTGGCGCTCAGGTTGCCGCTGAATGACTTGAAGTTGTAGCCCAGCCGCAGACCAGCTTGCGCTGCAGCCAAGTGTTGAGCGTTCCAATAAGGGTTGCCGGCACCCTGCTCCAGCCAGTAGATCAATGGCTTTGACGCCGTCGCGGCACTGGCCACACCCGCAGGAGCGGCCAGCCCCAAGCCCGCCGCCGCTGCCGCCACCAAGGCTGTCAGGGTGCGCCGATATGTTCTTCTCATTTGCTCCCTCCTGTCTATAACTTGCAGTTCATCGGATAGGTTGATTGCAGTTCAGTTGATTCAGTTTCTACAGTCGCGCTGGGCGACATCTCGAGAAGACCGCTATATAACTGACCCAATGGCGAGGTCACGCCAACTCCGCGGGACCGGCCCAACTAGGTCGTTCCCCCTTTACCCCTCCTTCCTCATGTCTTTGGCCGCCCGGCCAGCAGGCCGCCATCGACCTCTATGGTGGCACCGTTGACGTACGACGCGTCCTGTGAGCAGAGCCAGAGCACAGCCGGGCCAATGTCGGCCGGGAGACCGGTGCGGCGCAACGGGATGACATTGAGCACCCGCTGGCGAAGAGCCGGGTCCGACCACAAGTACTCACGATTTAGCTCTGTCTCGATCCAGCCCGGCTGGACGACGTTGGTCCTCACGCCCAGGGGCCCCCACTCCCACGCCATGCTCATGGCCAGCATCTGGAGGCCCGCCTTGGAGGCACAGTACAGAGACTGCCCGGCATAAGCGTCCACCACGGCGGGCGACCCGATCACAACGATCGAGCCACCGCCCTGCTTCACCATTTGCCTGGCCGCCGGCTGACCGCAATGGAACAGTGCCCACTCGTTCACACGTTGCGCCTCTTCCCAGCTCTCCTGGGTGATGTCCATAAGCGGTACCACGGGGTTGATGGCGGCATTGTTGACCAGGACGTCGAGCCGACCGTGCCGCGCCACGACCTCGGCGATCATCTCCTCGGCGGCCGAGCGTTGGCCGACGTCGGCGACGGCGGTCTCGGCGCACCCGCCGGCCGCCCGGATGGCCTCAACTGCGTTGGTCGCCCCCTCGTGCGTCCGGCTGTTGACGAGCACGACTGCGCCCTGCTCACCGAAAGCGAGTGCTATGCCGCGCCCGATGCCCCGGCTGGCGCCGGTCACCAAGACGATCTGGCCTGCCAGCGACTCGTAACGAAGGCTAGTCATCAGAAATGGCCTCCCCAAGCGTCATAGCCTGCGTCCAAAAGGACAGTACTCCCGTGGAGGGCGGAAAAATCGCCACTTGTCAGCCTAAAAATGGCGTCCGCGATCTCCTCTGGCTGGACCCATCGCCGCGTCGGCACTCGGCTGAGAAGCGCCGTCTCGGAGATCGCTCCGGACTTGATGCGCTCGAGAGGCTGATCGGTCAGGGTGAGGCCGGGGCTGACCGCGAACACGCGAACACCCGAGCCAGCCAGTGCCCATTCGACTGCGAGCACCTTGGTGAGAGCGACGATGCCGGCCTTGGCGCAGCTGTAAGGGGCGCGGTTAGTAGTGATGTTAGTCCCCGACACCGACGCGAAGTGCACCAGGACCCCACCGGCCGCCTTTAAGGCGTGGAAGAGATGGCGGGAGACATAGTAAGCGCCGGTCAGGTTTATGGCGATGGTCCGGTCCCAGTCTTGCCTGCTCATTTCGAGAGTCGGAGTGAGAAGGGCGATAGCGGCGCAGTTGATGGCGACATCCAGGTGGCTTATCTGCGCGGCCGCCGCCTCGACCGCGTCCCAGTCGGAGATGTCCACCTCGGCCCAGGAGATGTTCTCCTCGTCACCGGGCACGACATCCCACCCCAAGACCTGCCAGCCGTCGGCGAGGAAACGTCGTGCGCAGGCCTGGCCGATCCCCCGGCCGGCGCCCGTGACCAGCACGGTCTTGTTGGACGGTCCCGGGCTCACCACGGTCCTCTCCTTTCGTCCTCGTAAGCGGTCATCGACCGGTCGGCCTGGGCATGTGGCTCACCTGCCGCTGGTCAGCGGGCCGGCTCTTCGCTCGACGGCCAGCGTTGAACGGAGGTTTTCACGGCCCTCACGATGGTCTCGGGTTGGGGGATCAGGGCCTCGACCAAATTGGGCGCATGCGGGATCGGGGAGTGCGCAGCCGTCACTCGGCCGACAGGAGCATCGAGGTAATCGAACACCTCTTCTTGGATGGTGGCTGCGATCTCCGATGCGACACTGGCGTACGGCGGCTCTTCGGTGACGACCATGGCGCGGCCCGTCTTGCGTACCGACCCGGCTATGAGGTCAAGGTCGAACGGGAAGATCGTCCGCAGGTCTATCACCTCGGCGTCGATGCCTTCGACAGCCAATGTTTCTGCCGCCTTCATGACCTTGTGGACCAGGATCCCGCAAGTAACGAGGGTCACGTGCCTTCCCGGTTTTGCGACCGCCGCCTTGCCGATCGGCACCAGGTCCTCGGCACCGCCTACCTCTCCGCGCATGCCCGTGAGCCGCTTGTGCATCAGGAAAATGACTGGGTCCTCGCCCCGCAGCGCCGATTTCAAGATGCCCTTGGTGTCGGCCGGGTTAGACGGCATCACTACAGCAAGGCCCGGCATGTGCATGAACCAGGCCTCCAGGCTGTTGTTGTGCTGCGCAGCGTAGCCAGCAACGCCGGACGACCCCCGTATGACCAGAGGCATGGGCCGCGACCAGAGGTAGCGGGCCTTCGCCGCCTGGTTGCAAATCTCGTCCATCGCACCGAACGAGAAATCGATGAAGTTCAGGTCGATCATGGGCCGCATCCCGTTGAGTGCGGCGCCAACGCCGGCAGCCACCATGGCGCACTCAGAAATCGGTGCATTGATGACGCGGTTCGGCCCGAACTCGGGACCTAGACCCTTGACCTGTGCAAAGTGGCCTCCCCGGATGAAGAGATCGGTGCCGAGCACGAAAATAGTGTCATCGCGCGTCATCTCCTCGCGCATCCCTTGTTGGAAGGCTTGGCCAACTGTTACACGCTCACTCAACTCGCCATCGGTCCTTTCGGGTCAAACGGGAGGGCCATGACGCCTTGGGCGGCGGTCGCAGGGTCAGGGAAGGGTGACTCGTCTGCAAAGCGGATGGCCTGCTCAACAACCTCTTTAGCTGTGGCCGCTAGTTCATCGCCGCGCCCTGGGCTCAGGCGGCCTACACTTTCGAGGGCCTGGCGGAGGCGCTGGATCGGGTCCCTGGTACGCCGCCAGCGCTCGAGTTCCTCTTCGGTACGGTAGTTGGCGATCTCGCCGGTTTGGTGCCCGTGGTAGCGGTAGGTAACAGTTTCGATGAACGTAGGCCCTTCGCCGCCAGCCGCCCGCTGGTGAGCGGTGAGCACGGCACGGTAAACGGCGCCGACGTCCTGGCCGTCGACCTGGAGCGCCGGGAGGCCAAACCCCGAGGCGCGGTCGGCAATAGTGCCGGCAAGCGCAGCAGAGGACGTGATGGAGGTCTCGACGGCGTACTGGTTATTCTCACAGACGACGATGAGGGGCATTTTCTCGACCGCGGCGAAGTTCACGAACTCCCAGGTCCGGCCGGTGTTCGCCCCGCCGTCACCAAAGAACCCCACACAAACCTGACCGCTGCCCCGGATTTTCGCCGCCAGCGCCGCCCCCATGGCGATGCCCAGGGCGCCGCCGACGATGGCGTTGGAGCCGAAGTAGCCACGTGAGAAGTCGTTGAGGTGCATCGAGCCCCCCCGTCCGCCCGCGCAGCCCGTCGCCCGGCCCCAGAGCTCTGCCATTACTACGTCAGGGGTCATGCCTTTGGCCAGCGCATGGTGGTGCGGGCGGTGAGGGCTTACGACGATGTCGGTGGGGGCCAGCGCCCGGACTACGCCTACGGCAACACCCTCTTGCCCCGAAGACTGGTGGGCGCCACCGGGCAGTTTGCCACTCATTGCCAGTGGCTCGAGCGCGTCCTCGAACTCCCGGATCACCATCATCGTCTGCAACCACTCCTCCAGCTCGTCGAGGGGTAACCCGTCGAGCTGGATTTCAAGCAATCGGTCCGAAGCCGTGACCATTCATCGTCCCATTTCGCTAAGTTCGCTGACCATGTTTGGCGTCAACCACAACCCACAGAGCCGATCGGTCGGGCCACGGCGAATTGCCACAACCCTGGACGCCGCCGGTCTTCATTGTTTGGCCTTAGGGCCCCGATGGCTGGCTCGCCTTCGGGAGGAGCCAGGAAGCACCAGGACGGACGACAGGCGAGACTTGGAGTCCTGCAGGTGCTCTAGCATGGCCTGTGCCGCTTTGTCCCCATCCTGGTTGACAATTGCCGCGTGGATCGCCTCATGCGAAGCCATTCCCGAGATAAGGGCACCCGGGTCACGCCGGCTTTCCGACATGCCCTGCTCCATGATCCTGGTCATCGGCATAAGGAAGGCCGACAACAAAGGGTTGCGAGCGGCATCGACCACGGCGAGGTGAAAGCCCATGTCGGCCGCGATCCAGGCGACGCCGTCATCGACGGCCGTCCTCATGACGTCGAGACGGGCGGACATCAATTGCAGGTCGCCGTCCCGTCTCCGGCCCGCCGCCAAACGAGCGGCCATTACCTCGACCGCTGTACGTGCTTCGTAAAAGCTGTCGATCACATGCGGTGCAGCAAGAGTGCCGAAGCGCAGGTGGCGTAGTAAGACCTCGCTCAAGTGATCGCCGTCGGGCCGGCGAACGTACGTACCGCTCCCGCTGACCGTCTCGGTCAGCCCTCGGTCACGAAGCTGCGCCAGCGCCTCCCGGATCACCGGCCGGCTCACGCCGAAGCGTCCGGCCAAGGCTCCTTCAGAGGGCAGCTTGGCTCCCACCGCGACTTTGCCCCCCAGTATCAGGCCTTCGAGTTGGGCCGCCACCTCCTCCGAGAGCGCCGACCGGTTAGGGGGGAAAACCTCGAGGGAAGCTGCCATGCAGCCTGGCAGTCTAACTACCTGTGTACCAGGCTGCAAGACTACCGGACCGCTCCGGGCCGGCCGCCGAGGTGGGTCGTCACCCGTCGGCCCGGCACAGCTGAGTTGCGCCCGGCGTAGGCCCGGAGCCACCAAACACCTGGGCTACGCTCTGTCATCGTGCCCTTCACGCTGCTACCTCCCGGGGTTGGCCGGTGCTGCTATGTCGCTAGGACCACCGGTTGTAGTTCTGGAGTAGTTCAGGCGAAGGGTACGGGGGCTACAGCCCGACAAACAAGCAGGTCAGAGGCACTTGGGCGCGTGGTGGAATGGCAGACACGATGGACTCAAAATCCATTGGCCGCAAGGCCGTGAGGGTTCAAGTCCCTCCGCGCCCACCTGTTTTTCAGAGTAAACACCCTGTTCAAAGGCTTGCTAGGACGTCCTAATAGCGCTCTAGGACACCCGTAGGACACAAGAAATTCGGTGTTTATCGGTCAACAACGGGCAAGGGCGGTCACCAAACGGTCACGGTGGCTAATTGCCCCGCACGCCCTTCTGCGCGGTTTATCGGGCAAAACTAACGCCCAGATGGCCACTCAGCGTGGTTGAGAACCCGTTCGAACGGCCCCAACGCTCGGCCGGGCACCGCGACACGAGCGATCGTTCTGGCGCCGCTTGAGCCAAGTGAGGGGAGTCGTGGTCGACGCCTGATCCGTCCCCGTGTTACAACGAGGGAGTGGGCAACAATAGCGGCAGCAGTAATAGGGGGGGCCGGGGGGGAATCCACAGCCCGGATTTCTGTGGAAAATCAATAAGGACAACCTTCCTGAGCTGCTACAACGGGCTTCACAGGATCTCCTTGAATTAGCGTCTATCGAGCCGTGCCATTATGC
>JBEKNX010000108.1:0-11545 GCA_049522375.1 Acidimicrobiales bacterium
GCGGCCCGAGCCACTTGCCGAAAGGATCTCCGAGCGCCTGGGGTCAGCCGTCGTCCTCGAGAACGATGCCAATGCCGCGGCGTGGGGTGAGTTCACCTTCGGTGCCGGGCGCGAGTTCAACGACGTCGCCGTGGTGACCGTCGGGAGCGGCATTGGTGCTGGCTTTATCGTCGACGGAAGGCTATGGCGCGGCGCTCATGGCCTGGCGGGCGAGTTCGGGCATTCGGTCTTTGACCCCAACGGCCCCGACTGCCCGTGCGGCCGTCGGGGTTGCGTAGACAGTTTCACGAGCGGCCATGCCCTGGAGCGCCGGTTCGAGGAACTGCGCCGGACGAAAGGCGGGACGGCGACCACGGTCGGGACCGGTGACGGGATGCCGGTCATGACCGGGGAGTCGATCGCGGCGGCGGCAAGGGACGGAGATCCCCTCGCGCTGCAGGCCTTTTCCGACGTCGGGACCCTGCTGGGAATGGCGATCGCCGACCTGGCGATGTACCTGGACCCCCAAGCGGTGATCCTTTCGGGAGGTGTGGCCAGCGCGGGCGAGCTGCTGCGCGGTCCTACTGACAAGGCCTTGCAACAGGGCTTGGCCGCCCGCGACGACGTGGCCACGACCTACCTGCTGACGGGCACGCTCGGTCCAGCCGCGGGCGCCATCGGCATCGCCCATCTGGCGTCTACCGGTCGCGACCCGGGCCCTGCACTGAACTGACCCCGCCTAAGGCGCTAGCCCCACCATGGGCAACCCGGTCGTCTCCGGCCAGCCCATGACGGCATTGGCGCACTGGAGGGCCTGGCCCGAGGCGCCCTTCACCAGGTTGTCCAGGGCGCATATGGCGACCACCCATCCCGTGCGCGGGTCGCGCCGGGCGGTGAGATGGGCGGTGTTGGCACCGAGGGTGGCCTTGGTGGAAGGGCTGCGCCCCGACACGACGACGAAAGCTTCGCCCCCGTAGGCCTCGGCCAGTAGCTCCAGGGGATCCTCGTCGCGGCCCGGCACGGGGCGGGCGTAGCAGGTGGCCAGTATCCCCCGGTTCATCGGGGCCAGGTGCGGCGTGAAGATGAGCTGGGCCCCGATGGCCTGCTCCATTTCCGGGGTGTGCCGGTGGGCCAACAACCCGTAGGCCGTGAAATCCTCGTCCACGGTGCAGAACTGGGTGCCCTCGGCCAGCTTGCGGCCGGCCCCCGAGACGCCGCTGGCGGCGTCCACGACGATCCCTGTGGGCTGGACGAGCCCGCGCCGGACCAGCGGGGCCAAGGCCAAGGTGGCGGCGGTGACGTAGCAACCGGGGGCGGCCACCAGCCGGGCGCCGGGCAGGCCCCGGCGATCGAGCTCGGGCAGGCCGAACACGGCGCCGGCGAGCAGCTCCGGGCAGGTGTGCTCGGCGCCGTACCAGGCCGGGTAGAGGGCCGGGTCTTTCAAGCGAAAATCGGCGGCCAGGTCGACCACATGGCCGACCCGGGGCAGCAGCTCCGGGACCAGCTTCTGGGAAGCGCCGTGCGGCAGGGCACAGAAAACCAGGTCGGCTCCCTCGGCCGCGCCGGCTTCGGTGGGCCCGAAGCGCAAGCCCGGGTAGGCGGCCGCCAGGGCTGGGTACAGGTCGGCGACGGCGACGCCCTCGTTGGCGCTGGCCGTGACCGCCGCCACCTCGAAGTACGGGTGGGCGGCCAGCAGCCGCAACAGCTCGGCGCCGGTGTAGCCCGAGGCGCCCAGGACGGCGACGGTCCCCTTCTCGGCCACGACGACCACTATACACGCTGATGCATAATGATTCAGTGCCGCCGCCCGGTCGGTTACGAGGCGCCTCAGGCGCGGCGCAGGCCGGCCCCGTGCTTGTGGAGAGCGGCGAGCGCGGCCTTCTCCCTGACCTCGGCCACCTCCTCGTCGGTCAGGGTGTGGTCCGGCGCCCGCAGCCGGGCACGGAAGGCCAGGCTGCGCCGGCCCTGGCCCAGGGAGCTGTCCCGCCAGACGTCGAACAGGGCCACCGCTTCGGCCAGTTCACCGGCCGCCTCCCGCAAGGTCGCCTCCAGTGCGCCGGCCGTAACCTCGTCGGCAACGACAAAAGCCATGTCGAGGTCGGACGCCGGGTACCGGCTGACCGGACGGGCCTGCCGGCCCTCTTGCACCGCCCCCAGCAGGCCGGCCAAGTCGACCAGGAGCAAGGCCACCCGGCCCTTCAGGTCGTGGCGCTCGGCGACCTCGGGCGCCACCTCACCCACCACCCCTATCGTCTGGGCCCCGCCGACCAGGGCAGCCCGACGGCCCGGGTGGAGCGAACCGGCCACGGCCAGCGCACCAGTGCCGCCGCCCGAGGCCTCGAGGGGCAAAGGCACGACGCCCGGGCCCGACACCCTGGTCCCTTCGGCCAGTACCTGCCAGGCACGCACGGCGTAGGCGGCATCGGCGCCGTCGCCCACCGCCACCAGGCCGAGCTGTTCCCACTCCACTACTCCCTCCACCAGCCCCTTCGGGTCGGCCGGCGTCGCCAGGCGGAACACGCGGCCGAGCTCGAAAAGGCTCAGGGCGTCCGCTTGACGTTCCCGGTTGAACCGGGCCGCCTGGAGCAAGCCGGCCAGCAGCGAGGTGCGCAACAGGCCTTGCGACTGGTCGAGCGGGTTTTCCAACCGGATGGCCGCCGAGCTGTCGAGCCCGGCCCGCTCCAGGTCCGCCTCGGACAAGAACGTGCTCGTCCACGCCTCGTCGGCGCCGCTGCCCGCCATCAGCTCGCGTACCCGGCGGCGGCCCCGCTGGTACCTCGAGAGCCCGGCGCCGCCCAGGGGACGCTCGGGCAGGGTGCGGGCGATGTTGTCGTAACCGTGGATGCGGGCGATCTCTTCGATCAGGTCTATTTCGCGGCCACAGTCTCGCCGCCACGTCGGCACCTTGACCTCGAAGGTCGTCCCCGCCTCACCCGGGCCGGGGTACGCCGCCTCCACCTCGAAGCCGAGGGGCCTGATCAGTTGGGCGCACTCGGACGGGCTGAGCGACGTGCCCAGCACGAGGTTGGCCCGCTCGGTGCGCAAAGCCACCCTCGGCGGCGCCGCGCTGGCGGTGCGCACGTCCGAGGTCGGCCCCCGGCGCACGTGCGGCCCCAGGAGCTCGACGAACCGGTCGGCGGCCCGGTCGGCGAGCTCGATGTCCACGCCCCGCTCGAACCGGGCGCGAGCTTCGCTGTTGAGGCCCAGGCGTTTCCCGGTAGCCGAGATCGCCTCCGGGCTGAAGTTGGCCGCCTCCAGCAGTACCGTCGTCGTGCCGGCCGAGATCTCCGCGGTCGCCCCTCCCATTATCCCGCCCACGCCGACACCGACGCCGGCACCGGTGGCATCGGCGATCACGCAATCCTCGGCCGAGAGCCGCCGGACGACCCCGTCGAGCGTGGAGATCTCTTCGCCCTCATGGCCCCGGCGTACGCGCAGGCCCCGCCCTCCCAGGCGGGCCAGGTCGTAGGGGTGGTTGGGTTGGCCGAGCTCGAGCATCACGTAGTTGGAGACGTCGACCACGGGGCTTATGGGCCGCATCCCGGCCAGAGCCAGCCGCCGCGCCACGAGCGGGGCGACCACCGCCTCTTCTACCGCTTCGATCACCGTCCCGGTGAAGCGGGGGCACAGGTCGGCGGCGTCGCTGTCCACGCCGACGCGAGCAGTCTCGACACCCTCGGTGACGACGTGGGGCGGCTCGGGAACGGCAAAAGGGGTGCGCACGGCGGCGGCGAGGTCGCGGGCTACGCCGGCTATGGACAGGCAGTCCCCCCGGTTGGGGCTCACCTCGAGGTCGAAGACGACGTCCTCGCCGAAGCCGAGCACCCCGGCCAGGGCCTGGCCGGGCGCGCCGGCGCCGGGAGGCAGCAGGAATATGGCCGGGGCGGGGCCTTCAGGCCCGAGGCCGAGCTCGAGGGCGGAGCAGAGCATCCCGTTGGACCACTCCCCTCTCAGCTTGCGCCGGCCTATCTCCAGCCCGCTGGGCATGACGGTGCCTAGGGTGGCCAGGGGGACCAGGTCGCCCGCCTTCATGTTGAAAGCGCCGCAGCAGATCTGCAGGGCCTCGCCATCGCCGGCGTCCACGTCGACGAGCTGGATACGGTCGGCGGAGGGGTGCGGGCGGGTGGCCAGGACCCGGGCCACGACTATACCCGGCAGCGCCGGGCCTATTTTTTCCGTTCCTTCGACCACCAACCCGAGGAACGAAAGAGTGCGGGCTATCTCCTCCGGCGTGCCGGCGACAGGCGTGAAGTCACGGATCCAGGAAAGTGGTGCGCGCATGCGGTCCTCAAAATTGGCTCAGGAAGCGGATGTCGTTATCGAGCAGGTCGCGTAGATCGGCCAGCCCGGTACGGGCGGCAGCCAGCCGGTCGATACCGAAACCCCAAGCGAAACCGGTGTACTTCTCGGCATCTATGCCCACGGCTGCGAAAACGGCTGGGTCGACCATCCCGCAGCCGCCCAGTTCGACCCAGCCCGATCCCGAGCAGGTGCGGCAACCCGAACCTCCGCATACCCAGCACGTCACGTCGAACTCGGCCGACGGCTCGGTAAAAGGGAAGAAACTGGGCCGCAGCCGGGCATGCCGCCCGGGCCCGAAAAAAGCGCCCGTAAAACTTTCCAGTACCCCGGCCAGGTCGCCCATGCTGATCCCTTCGTCCACCACGAGCGCCTCGACCTGGTGAAAGACAGGCAGGTGGCGGGCGTCGGGGGTGTCCCGCCGGTAACAGCGGCCGGGCACCACGGCGTAGATCGGGGGCGGGCGCGATTCCATGAGGCGCACCTGCACCGGAGAGGTATGAGTGCGCAGCAGTACGCTCTCGGGCTCGCCCGCCTTTAGGTAAAAGGTGTCGAACATACCTCGCGCCGGGTGGTGCGGAGGCATATTGAGAGCCTCGAAATTGTGCCAGTCGTCTTCCACCTCTGGGCCTTCGGCGACTTCGAAACCCATGGAGACGAATATGTCCTCCAGTTCGTCGCCCACCTGGGTCACGAGATGGGCCTGGCCCCTGGCTATGGGTGCGCTCAGGCTCTCGGCCAGCGGGCCGTGACTGGCGGCGAAAAGGGCGGCGACTTCGCTCAGGTCGAGCCGCTCGGATCGTGCCTGCCGGCGAGCCTCTTCGGCGGCGAGCTCGGCGCGCCGTTGGCCGGAAAACCGCTCGAGCTCGGCCCGGGCTTGCTGGAGGGACTGGCCCAGACGGCGCCTTTCCTCCGGCTCGAGGTCCCGCAGGGTACTGGTTATGGCCGAAAGTTCGCTTCTTTTCCCAAAAGCCTCAGCTTCGACGGCACGCAGCTCGGCCAGGGAAGTCGCTCCTGCGATCAACGCTTTGCCGCGTTCGAGGGCCGGTCCGACGCCGTTCATATCCCCGACAGCTTGCCAGTTCCGCCATCATCGTGCCGGGACATACCCAGGCGCCTCTGGCGGGCCGCTTCGAAGCACAGGACGGCGGCCACCATGCCGACGTTCAGCGATTCGGCCCCGGCCACCATAGGGATGCTGACCAACCCGTCCAGGTGGGGGCCCAGCTCGGCCAGCGCCAGGCCGGCGGCCTCGTTGCCGAGCACCAGTGCGGTAGGCCGGGTGAGGTCGGTGGCGGCGTAATCAGTCCCCCCTTCGGCGGCCGTGCCCAACCTGGCCAAGCCCCACCCGCCCAGCTCGCTCAGCACCTCGGGAGCCGGCCCGGCCGGCACCACGGGCACGTGCAGGACGGCGCCGGCCGAGGCCCGGACGGCTTTGGGGTTCCAGACGTCGACCGTTCCCTCGCAGCACACCAGGGCGTCCACGCCGGCCGCCCAGGCCGAACGGACCACGGTGCCGGCATTGCCCGGGTCCCTGACGTCGACGCACACCACCAGCAGGCGGGGGCCGGCGGCACGGACGTCCGCCATCGTGCTGACGGGCATGCCCACCACCGCGATGACCGGCTGCGGCGTGACCGTCCCGGCCACTCGCGCCAGTACGCCGGCCTCGAGCTCGAAGACCCGGGCCCCCTGCTCGTAGCACTGCGCCACCAGGCCGGCCAGGCGTCCCGGCCGGGTGCGAGCCTCCTGCGGCCCGGGTGGGAAGGCCGCGCCCCGCCCGTCCTCGTCGGGGGAGGCGGTGACGGCGCCCCGTTCAGAGCTCCAGCCCGCGTCCAGGTACACCGCTTCGATGGGGGCGTGCGCCTTCAGCGCTTCCTCGAGCAGGTTGGGGCCTTCGATGACGAAACGGCCCTCGTCGGCCCGGGCACTGCGCCGCCCTACCAGGCGCCGCAGCCGCTGGACCCGCTGGTGGCGGTAGGCCAGGGCGCTCAAGGGCACCCGCAGAGCAGACGGGCGGGGCTCCGGCGACCGGCCACCTAAGCCTCGGCGGCAGCTACCTTTACGCCTGTCGTCTCGGCCCGTACGCCAGCACCAGCTGCTACGCCTGGACCAGGCGACGAAGGGAGCGCCTCTCGGGCCAATTCGACCAAGCGAGCAAAGGCTGCCCCGTCTCGCACGGCGATGTCCGCCAGCACTTTGCGGTCCACCTCGATCCCGGCCGCGTTGAGACCGGCGATGAAGCGGCTGTAGGACGAGCCGTTGGCCCGGCAGGCAGCGTTGACCCGTTGCACCCAGAGCCGGCGAAAATCGCCTTTGCGCGCCCTGCGGTCCCGGAAGGCGTAGACGCCCGAGTGCATGACCTGCTCGTTGGCCGCCCGAAAACTGCGGCTCTTGTTGCCGTAATAACCCTTCGCCGCCTCGAGTACGGACCGATGGTGCTTCTTAGCGTGTACGGCGCGCTTTACCCGTGCCACCTGGATCTCCTTTCAGCCATGGTCGGGCTCAGATACCGAGCAGGCGCTTCATCGACTTGACGTCGGCGGCGGACACGTCCTGCTCGCGGCCCAGCCGCCGTGCCCTGGCGGAAGATTTCTTCTCGAGCAGGTGGGACCGCATGGCCTGGCGCCGCCGTAGCTTGCCCGTGCCCGTCACCTTGAAACGCTTGGCCGCGCCCCGGTCTGTTTTTTGCTTCGGCATCTGTTACCTCTCCAGTCTCCACGTGGCGCACCCTGGCAGTCCGCGTAGCTGCGCGTCGACATCGCCCTGTGGGGTACCGAACGACAAAGGTAGCAGAACGTTAGCTGCTCGCACCCACCACGCCGTCGGGGACCGGGGCGCTGTGGGCCGACACCGCCGTGGCCAGGGCGGCACCTTCCTCCGCCGGTGCCGCCGTACGGGGAGCGGGAACACTGGCCGTCACCGGGCCCGGCCCCGGGGCGCCGTCGACGCTCACCCCCGCAACCTCGTACGTCGCCGGGCCGATAGCCGTCCCGGGCGCCGTCTTGCGCGCCGGTGGCTTGGCCCGGCGGTCAGGGGCCAGCACCATCACCATGTTGCGCCCGTCCAGCTTGGGAGCGGCCTCCACCTTGCCGACGGCCGCCACCTCCTCGGCCAGGTCGTCCAGGATCTTCATCCCGAGCTCGGGATGGCTGACCTCCCGGCCCCTGAACATGATCGTGACTTTGACCTTGTGGCCCTCTTCCAGGAAGCGGCCCACCTGGCGCGTTTTTGTGAGGAAGTCGCCCGTACCGATCTTGGGGCGGTACTTCATCTCCTTGATGCTGGTGTTGGTGGCCTTTTTCCGAGACTCTTTCGCCTTCTGGGCGGTCTCGTACTTGAAACGGTTGTAATCCATGATCCGGCAAACGGGTGGGTTGGCGTCGGGCGCCACCTCGACGAGGTCAAGGTCAAGCTGACGCGCAAAGCTCAACGCGTCGGGGAGAGCCTTGACCCCGAGCTGTTTGCCGTCGGGATCTATCAGGCGTACTTCCCGGGCGCGGATGCGCTCGTTTACCCGGTGATCGCTCAAGTCTGCTGCAGTGGCTATTCGCTGTTCTCCTTGCTAAGGCCCCGGGCGCGGCTCCATGAGCCGGCATCGTCCGGGGCGGTGACGAACTTAAGGGGCGGCACTAGATGAGCACGGTCAACTGCGTCGGACGGGGCCGGCAACGGCCTCGTATCTGGCAAGGCACCGTGCCTGCCGATCGGGGCCGGGGCCGGCGGTACCACGGGGTGGCGGGGCCGAGCGGTGAGCAGGGCACCGCGCACACGACCAACCTGAAACGTCAATACGAGCCCTCAGCCGCTCGGCCGGCCGGGGCGCCCGGCGCCCGGTCGGCTGAGTACGATGTCATGGTCGGCACACTGATAACCGGGACACTAATAACCCTATGTGACCGTCACGCGTCTACAGGCTCCTAACGCCACCGTACTTGTCGGTTGATCATAGAGTAGCGCGGTGAGCACGCTTTGGACACCGAGCGGGGAACACCCCATCCCGCGCCCCGGCGGCAATGGACCGGGCAACGGCCAGGGGACGGGCGCCGGGCCCGGGGGCGCCGGCACGGGCGGCCAGGCCATGGGCGCCCCGGGGCAGCCGCCCGGAGCAGGCCATGAAGTAGGCCTGCCGCCCGAAGGGGCCACCCGCCAGCCCACCCCGGAGGAGATCCGCCAGGCCCAGGAAGAGATGGAGGCCGTACATCAGGAGCTGCTCCGGGCTCCGGTCGAGCTGGTCATCGCCAACCACGCCATGGGCCTGTGGGAGCTCGCCGCCCTTCACCTCTCGCAGCGGCCGCCGAACCTGCCCGAGGCCCAGCTGGCTATAGACGCGCTGAGCGCGCTGGTCGAAGGCATGACCGGACGTCTGGGTGATGCGGAACGGTCCTTGCGCGACGGCCTGGCCCAGATACGCATGGCTTTCGTGCAGGTCCACAACGCCGAGCGCGCCCGCCTGGCCGGTGGCGGCGACTGAGGGCCTGGCCCCTAACAGCTTCAGGCGCCGGTGGCGAGCAACGGGACGAGCATCTCCTCGGCCGTGAGGCCTCCGTGACGGCAGACCAGCCTGGCGTCGCCGCCGTCGGTAGGGTCCAGGTAGGCGTCGTCGCCCAGGGGGACCAGGGCCACGTCGCCCAGGCGCCGCAGGAACTCCTCCTCGAGCGGCCCTCCGAGCAGGCCGGCAGTCACGACCTCGGCCCGGCTTGCCACCCAAGCCTCCCCGGCGTAGTGGGCCCGGGCGCGCTCCAACAGGTCCGTGGCCCCGCCGGGCCGGCTGTGGAGCCACCGGAAACGCGCCTCGCCGCTGACCAGGACGGTGCTCGCCGCCACTTCGGGTGCCAGCGGGCGCGCCCGGGCACCCACGTCGACCTGCCCATGATCGGAGGTAACGGCCAGCGCCGCCCCCCGGGGCAGCACAGAGATGACGTCGCTCACCAGCCGGTCCACGAAGCCGAGCTCGGCGTCGTAAAGGTCTCCCAGCCCCGAGGCATGGGCGATCTTGTCGATCCCTTCGTAATAGGCGTAGACGAACGTCTCCCCCCGGTCCAGCAGGTCGCCCACCAGCAACGGCAAGCTGGAGGGTACGGTCCAGCTCACCTCTCTCGCCCCCTGCTGGTGAGCTTCGCTGAAGCCGCTGCCGGAGAAGTCCGACCGACTGACGACGGGCACCCGCCGGCCGTTGAACGCCGGCCGGGGCTGGGCCTGCCGAGGGGGCACGAAGGGCCGGGCATCGCCGGACCGGGTGCTCCAGCGCAGGACGTTGAGCACCTCGGTGCCGGTCGGTCCGGTCACGGCGAACTTGTAACCCACGATCCCGTGGTCGGCCGGGGGCATGCCCAAGGTGAGGGAGGTCAGTGCCGCCGCGGTGGTAGTTGGCGCCACCGAGCTGATCGGCCCCCCTTCCAAGTCGGCCAGGACCGGGGCCGTACGCAGCCGGTCCTGCAATTGGCGCCAACCGAGGCCGTCGAGGGTCAGCAGTACGACCTGGGAGGCGTCGCCGAGGGGGCCCGGGAGCCACGCGGGTCGCTGACCGGGGGCCTCCAGTAGGGCGGGGACCAGCGAGTCTAGAGACGAGCTGCCGTAGGACGGCATAACGAGGGGCGCAGGGAGCACCGGCCTGTCCAGCGGCGGCCTGTCCAGCGACGGCCTGTCCAGCGACGGCCTGCCTACCTCTGGCGCCGCGGCTACTTCAGGCTTCGGGACCGTCGTCACCCCAGGGACCCTAACGGACGCCGGTGACTTTGATGACGCCCGCAGCCCGCAGCGCGCTGGCACCCGGGACGCTCCGCGGGCCCTCCTCCGTGCCCCTGTAGCATGGGCTTGTGAGGGTCTCGACGCGTGGTGATTACGCCTGCCGGGCGCTGTTGTCGCTGGCGCTGCACGGCGGCGACCAGCCGACGTCGGTCCGGGACATCGCCGAGCGCACGGGGCTTCCCCAGCCCTATCTGGAGCAGATACTCCTGGCCCTGAAGGGCGCCGGCCTGGTGCGTTCCAAACGGGGCGTGGGCGGTGGGTACGTCCTGGCCCGGCTGCCGGAGAAGCTGACCCTGGGCCAGGTGGTGGCGGCGGTGGACGGGCCCATCGCCGTCGGCGACTTCGGCGAGCCCCACGCCGGGGGCGCGTGCAACCACGAGGGCCAGTGTGCCCTGCTCTCGGTGTGGGCGGAGGTAGGCGAGCACATGCGGGCGCACCTCGATTCGTTCACCATCGCCGACATGGTGCGGCGCGTCGCCGGGCCCCAGCTGGCCCCCGTAGCCGGCGCCGTCCCCAACTGACGCCCCCCGTGTGCCCGGTCGGCACCCCGGGGCGTTCTACAGGCTCGCCGAGAGGCGCTCCGGTAACCCGAGGGGCGCCAGGGTCTGTTGCAAGTCCACTGGCAGCGGAGAGCTGAAGCTCATCGCTTCCCCGGTCGCCGGGTGCACGAAGCCCAGGCGGGCGGCGTGCAACCAGGGACGCCTCAGTGCCGGCAGGATCTGCCTGGCGCCGGCGAACTGGCTGGCCTTGGCGTAGCGCTGGTCCGCCAGCACGGGGTGGCCGATGGCGGCGAAGTGGGCGCGTACCTGGTGGGTCCGGCCGGTCTCCAGCCGGCAAGTCACCAGGGTCACGGGCAGGGGCGAAGCCGAGCGGGCGCCGGCCCGGTAATGGGTGCGGGCCTGACGGCCGCCTTCGACCACCGCCATTTTGAGGCGGCTGCGTGGGGAGCGCCCGAGCGGTGCCTCGACCACGCCCTCGTCCGCCTCGAGCTCGCCGTGGACCACGGCCAAGTAGCGCCTCTCCACGGACCGGGCGGCGAGCTGCGCCACCAACCCCTGGCGCGCCGCCGCCGTGCGGGCCACCACCAGCAGGCCCGAAGTCCCTTTGTCCAGGCGCTGCACGATGCCGGGACGCTCATCGTCCGGACCGGCACCGGCGATGTCCGGAAAACGCACCAACAGTTGCTGCACCAGAGTGCCCTGCCGGTTGCCCGCGCCGGGGTGGACAACCAGGCCCGCCGGCTTGTCCACGACGACCAGGTGGTCGTCGGCATATACCACGGCCGCCACGGGGGCGCCGTCAGGGCCACCGGCACCGGCCAGGGCGTCGCGAGCCTCGGTGCCCGCTTGCGGACCGGGCAGGTCAAGCTGTACCTCCAGCAGCTCGCCGGCCCGCAGGCGCCGGCTCCCGGCACGTACGGGCACGCCCGCCAGCCGGGCGCCCCCGGCGGCGACGAGGCGGGATGCCTCGGCCCGGCTGAGGCCGACCAGGAGCGCCAGCCCCCGGTCCACCCGCT
>JBEKNX010000109.1:0-11454 GCA_049522375.1 Acidimicrobiales bacterium
ACGAGTCCGGGAGGCGTTCGAAGTGATGAACCTGCGCCTCGGCAGGTACCCGAATGCCGCTTCCAGAGCGGTACTGAGCGGTGGGACGGCACGCGCCCTGGCCCGCCTCGCCACCGCCAAGACGCGCGGGCACGCCGATGCCCCCGGCTGGGGGGTGAACCAGGTGGAACTGGCCCGTGCGCAAGTCGCCGAGCTCGCCACCATGCTCTCCCACCTCGATCTTCGCCAACGGCTGGCGTTGCCGGGGATGCCTGCCCGGAGAGCGCCGGTGTTACCTCTGGGCGCGTGCATCCTCCAGGCCATCGCCGACGAGCTAGGCATCGAGCACTTCGTAGTGAGCGAGTGGGGACTTCGTGAGGGTGCCCTGCTCGACGCCGTCGCCAGGTACGCCCACCCCGGCTTGTCCCGTCTACGGGGGGCTTAGAGCCGGCGCAGCGGCGGTGGCGCCAGGTGTCTCGCCGTGCTCGTAAACCTTGGAAGCGGGGCCGACGACGAGCGGGTCGGGGAGCTCGACCACAGCCGGGTTCCGGTTGGGGTAGTCGAGCAGGCTGAGCACGTGCCTCATGGCCCCGATCCGGGCCCTCTTTTTGTCGTTGCTCTTTACCACCGTCCACGGGGCCCAGGCCGTGTCGGTACGTTCGAACATGGCTTCCTTGGCCCGGGTGTAGTCGTCCCAACGACCCAGGGAAGCCAGATCCGTGGCCGAGAGCTTCCATTGGCGGACGGGGTCGATGCGGCGGATCAGGAAACGCGTGCGCTGCTCCGAACGCGACACTGAGAACCAGAGCTTGATCACGGCGATGCCGGCGTCGACGAGCATGCGCTCGAACTCGGGCGCCTGCTTCACGAACAGCTCGTACTCGGCATCGGTGCAGTACCCCATCACCCTCTCCACACCGGCGCGGTTGTACCAGGACCGGTCGAACAGGACGATCTCACCGGCCGAGGGCAAGTACGCCACGTACCGCTGGAAGTACCATTCGCCCCGCTCGCGCTCGTCGGGCTTCTCGAGAGCGACCACGCTCGACCCCCGGGGGTTCAGGTGCTCGGTGAACCGCTTGATCGTGCCGCCTTTGCCTGCCGCGTCGCGGCCCTCGAAAACGATGACGATGCGCCGCCCGCTGTCCTTGACCCAGTTCTGCAGCCTCAACAATTCGATCTGCAAGAAGCGCTTTTCGGCCTCGTACTCGGGCCGGGCCATGCGTTGGTCGTACGGGTAGCCCTCCCTCCAGGTGTCGACCAGACGCCCGTCCTTCCAACGCAGCACGGGTTCGTCTTCGTCATCGGACTCATCGAGCTCGAGGTCATCGAGATGTAGCGAGAGGTCGACATCGAGGTCGACGGGCTGGGTCAGGCGGGTGGAGCTGCTCATCGCCAACGTGGCCCCTCGAGCCGCGGCCCTGGTCCCGGCCGGCGCCGGCGGCCCTGGGGCGACGGACGAACGTGGTGGCGTCCCGGCACGCCCTCAGGATAACCGCCCGGCTCCCAGGACGGCAGGTCCCCAGCCGCCCGGCGGCGCCCCACGACCGCAGGGCCGCCATTCGAGCCGCTCTGCGCCGGCTGCCGGCCCATCGTCGCCAAGCGTCGTGCTCGGGACGGCGTGCTCCGGTTAGCGTAGGTCCGATGCTTTATTCCTACGCGACCCCTAGGCAGGCATGACGACGGCCGCGGCACCGCCGGCGCCGGACGTCCGCCCGCGGGGGCGGGCACCTATACCCGAACGCACGTTGAGGAAGGACCGCTGGTGGGGAGAGCCGACGATCACCGGAGCGGTCCTCGTCAGCTTCATCATCTACTCCACCTGGGCGGCCTTCCAGAACGCCGATTACTACGCTCGCCCCTACCTGTCCCCCTTCTACTCGCCGTGCCTGGCCACCGTCTGCGGCCACGCCCGTGCGGGAGCCAGCATCGTCCACGCACCGATGGTCGGGGTGGTAGGGCCATGGTGGGCGATATCGCCGGCGATCATCGTTCTCGTCGTGCCCCTCGGGTTCCGGCTCACCTGTTACTACTACCGCAAGGCCTACTACCGGGCTATATGGCAGTCGCCACCGGCGTGCGCGGTGAGAGAACCTCACGCTCGCTACAGCGGCGAGACCCGGTTCCCCCTGATAATGCAAAACGTCCACCGTTGGTTCTTTTACCTGGGGTTGGTCCTCAACTGCATCCTCACCTGGGACGCCATCGAGGCCTTCCATTTCCACAATGGCTGGGGCATGGGCTTCGGTACGCTCATGCTCGTCCTGAACGCCGCCTTCCTGTGGACTTATTCGCTTTCGTGCCACTCCTGCCGCCATATCGTCGGTGGCCGCTTGAAACACTTCTCCCGTCACCCGGTGCGCTTCAAGCTATGGGGCTTCGTGTCCAAGCTCAACGCCCGGCACATGCAGATCGCCTGGGTGAGCCTGATCTTCGTGGCTCTGACCGACCTTTATGTCCGCCTGGTGGCGAGCGGCTGGGTACACGACCCGAGGTTTTTCTAGATGCCTGCGGAAGAGACATTCGAGCACCATTCCTACGACGTCGTCGTGATCGGCGCCGGTGGAGCCGGCTTGCGCGCCGCTGTGGCCGCCCAGGACGCGGGCGCCCGCACCGCCCTCATATGCCGCAGCCTCCTGGGCAAGGCCCACACGGTTATGGCGGAAGGTGGCATCGCCGCCGCCCTGGGCAACCTGTGGCCCGAGGACAACTGGCAGGTCCATTTCCGGGACACCATGAGGGGCGGGAAGCTCTTGAACCATTGGCGCATGGCGGAACTGCATGCCAAAGAAGCCCCCGAGCGGGTGTACGAGCTCGAGCAGTGGGGAGCGTTGTTCGACCGCACGCCGGCGGGCAAGATAAGCCAAAGAGATTTCGGGGGCCACCGCTATGCCCGCCTGGCCCATGTGGGTGACCGGACGGGTCTGGAGATGATCCGTGCCCTCCAGCAGCGGGCCGTCTCGCTCGGCATCGACGTCTTCATGGAGCTGACGGTCACCGAACTGTTGAAAGATGCCGGCAGGATCGCGGGTGCCTTCGGTTACTGGCGGGAGTCGGGCCGTTTCGTGGTCTTCGACGCTCCGGCCGTCGTCTTGGCCACCGGCGGCATCGGGAAATCATGGAAGGTGACTTCCAATTCCTGGGAATGCACGGGCGACGGTCATGCGCTCGCCCTTCGTGCCGGCGCCACCCTGCTCAACATGGAGTTCGTGCAGTTCCATCCCACGGGCATGGTCTGGCCGTTGTCGGTAAGAGGCCTGCTGGTAACCGAATCGGTTCGCGGCGATGGCGGCGTCCTGGTCAACTCGGAGGGCCGCCGGTTCATGTTCGATTACATACCTGAGTTCTTCAAGGGGGAGACGGCCGACAACATCGAGGAAGCCGACCGCTGGTACGCGGACAAAGCCAACAACCGCCGCCCTCCGGAGCTGTTGCCCCGTGACGAGGTGGCCAGGGCCATCAACAGCGAAATAAAGGCGGGGCGGGGTACGGCGCACGGCGGGGTATTCCTCGACATAGCCAGCCGGCGCTCGCCCGAGTTCATACAGCGGCGCCTCCCGTCGATGTACCACCAGTTCAAGGAACTCGCCGACGTCGACATAACCAAGGAGCCCATGGAGATCGGGCCCACGTGCCATTACGCCATGGGCGGCGTAGAGGTCGACCCCGACAGCCAGGCCTCGGTGGTACCCGGGTTATTTGCGGCCGGTGAGGTGGCGGGGGGGATGCACGGGGCGAACCGCCTTGGCGGTAATTCCCTTTCTGACCTGATCGTGTTCGGCAAGAGGGCGGGCGACTACGCCGCCGCCTACGTGAAGGAGCTCGGACCGGCCCGTCCCAAGGCGGCACAAGCCGACGTGGCTAATGCCGCAGAAAACGCCTTGACCCCCTTCCAGGCCGGTCCGGCACAGGAGAACCCGTACGCCATCCACCAGGAACTGCAGGAGACGATGCAAGACCTGGCGGGGATAATAAGGGTGGAGCACGAGCTGAAAGGAGCCCTCGCCAAGATCGCCGAGCTGCGGGCGCGGGCAGCCAAGGTGGCCGTCGAAGGGAACCGCCAGTACAACCCGGGTTGGCACCTGGCCCTGGACCTGCGCAACATGCTGCTGGTCTCCGAGGCGGTCGCCACCTCCGCTCTGGAGCGGCAAGAGAGCCGAGGAGGCCACACCCGCGACGACTATCCCATGACCGACCCATATTGGGGCACCCAAAACGTGGTGGTCGAGCTCAGGGAACCCTCTAGCGGCGCCGGTGCCGGCACCTTGTCGCTCCGGCGCCAGCCCCTGCCCAAACCGCCGCCCGAACTGGCCGAACTGTTGGAGGACGACCATTGAGTTACGACCTGACGCTTCGCATTTGGCGTGGGGACGCCTCGGGGGGCGGGCTGAAAGAGTACGTCGTAGTCGCCGAAGAGGGCCAGGTCGTCCTGGACGCCGTGCACAGCGCTCAGGCGACCCAGGCCAACGACCTGGCCGTGCGTTGGAACTGCAAGGCCGGCAAATGCGGGTCTTGTTCGGCCGAAGTCAACGGGAAGCCCCGGCTGATGTGCATGACAAGGCTGTCAACTTTCGCTCCCGGCGAGCCGGTGACGGTTACGCCTCTGCGGACATTCCCGGTCATCAAGGACCTCGTCACCGACGTCTCGTTCAACTACGAAAAGGCCCGCCAGGTCCCGGCGTTCAGCCCCGCGGCCGACCAGCCGACAGCCCCCTTCACCATGTACCAGCCAGACGTGGAGCGCTCCCAGGAGTTCCGCAAGTGCATCGAGTGCTGGTTGTGCCAGAACACCTGCCACGTAATACGTGACCACGACGACAACAAGGCCCACTTCGCCGGGCCCCGCTTCTTCATCCGCTATGCCGAGCTCGACATGCACCCCAACGACGCTCTCGACCGCAAGCGGGCGCTCCAGGAATCGCAGGGCCTCGGCTATTGCAACATCACCAAGTGCTGCACCGAGGTCTGCCCCGAGAACATCAAGATCACCGACAACGCCATCATCCCGATGAAGGAGCGCGTGGTCGACGTCAAGTACGACCCGCTCGTCAAGTTCCTCGGTCGCCGGCCGCGACCGCTCGCCGGACAAGCGGTCGCTGGTACCGATGCTCCCAGCCCGGTCCAGCCTGGCATAGGAACAGCCGTGAAGGGCCTGGTCCTGGCGGGCGACCGGCAGAAACTCGAGGGAGCTCGGGCAGACTTGGTGAGGCGCATATCGGCGCGCAGTGACGACTTCGAAGCCACGGCAGCGCTCACGTTGGTCAATAAGGCGCTGGCCGAGCTGGGATGGGCCGACCCCTACAACTGGAAGCACCGGCGCAAGCCCTGAACGGCCGCTAAGCCGCTCACCAGGCGGGAGGCGTGCCGCCGCCCTCGAATGTCAGGATGCTCACGCCCCGCTCCGAGAGCTCAGCCAGGAGCTCGCCCGGTGAGCTCACCAGCGACGCCAGACCACCGGCTCCGGAGCGGAGCCGGCCTGCAGCCGCCCTCACGGCCGCGCTGGCCACCACCGTGCCGGCCAGGAGGGCTGCCCGACCACCGGCTCCCAGGATGACGACCTCGGCTTGGCCGGCACGCCGGCCGCGCACCTCCACCCGCACGGCGCCCACCGTCCCCTCAGGGTGCGGAGGCCGCAGCATGGGCAAGCGTGATGTGAAGCGGTCCCGGCGAGATGCCGCCGCCCGGGTGCTGGCCGAACGCAGAGAGGGGAAGGCCCCGGTCAACAACAGCGGGTCCGGCCGGTTGACGCGGTAGCAATCGGCCCCGGAGTAGGTGGGGAACCACACCAGTTCCCGGCCCGACCCGGCCACCCTCCGGGCCCAGGCGCCCTCACGCCACTCGTCGACCACCTCCCGAAGAGCGGCGTGGCGCCGGCGGGCGCAGGCGGGCCCGCCCGTTCCCAGGGTCGCTACGTGCACTTCGGTCACCTGGTCCAACCTCGTCACCGCCCACGCCGCCAACAGGCAGGAGAGCCCGGGTGCCATGCCGGCACCGGCCGCCACCGTCACCCCGCGCCGGCGCGCCTCGCCGTCCAGCTCGAGCAGGGCACGCACCTCGCCCGGGTCGTCGGACGAGGACACCACGGGCACCGACGCCCGGACGCTGGCCCCGGCCAGCTCGCCGCCCGGGTCCGGCGCTGCCAGCAGGACGACGCCCGTGCCCGCCAGCACTTGACCGAATACGCCAGGACGGAGCTGTTCGAGCCGGACCACGCCCGCAGCGCCGAGAGCGGCCACCCTGGCTTCGGCCAGCGCCGGCTTGCGGGACAAAACGACCAGTTCGCTCACCGACTTCGAGGAAAGCAACTGGCGAGCGCTGCGGGCTCCGACAGCGCCCAGACCTACCAGGACGGCGCGCACTAGGGCTGGTCCATGGGCTCCAGGTCGGTCACGGACAGCTGACGCCAGCCGCCCCGGTGAGGCGGCGTCCCCCCGCTGCCCCTGAGCCGGACGATCACGGCGACGAGCGCGGCCATGCCCACGGCCAACAGGGCACGGCTCAAGAGGGTCACATTGGCTCTGCGGCCGGCGCGGCGCTGCTCACTTGGCACGCTCGCACCCTAGTGCCTGGCCTGCTCTCTCGCCGCAGGAGCGCGCACCAGGCCCACTACCATGGCGTGACTATGGCCCCCGTGACCAGCCTCGCCGACCTCAGCGCGGCCGTCCCGGGCGTACTCCCCAGCCAGCTGATATCAGAAGCGGTCGGGGCGGGCTGGATCGACGCCGGTGAACTACGGATCCCGCCAGGCAACGTCCAGCCTGCCAGCCTGGACCTGCGCCTGGGAGAGCGTGCTTACCGGATCCGCTGCAGCTTTCTGCCGGGCGAGAAGCAGGTGGAGGACAAGGTCAAGAACCTTGTCGTCGACGAGCTCGACCTGCGCCGGGAAGGAGCCGTCCTCGAAACAGGGAGGCCGTACCTGGTGCCGCTGGCCGAAACCCTAGCCCTGCCGTCGTTCGTCCGGGGCAAGGCCAACCCGAAGAGCTCGACGGGGAGGCTCGACGTCTTCACCCGGGTCATTACCGACCAGAGCTACCGCTTCGACGAAGTTGCCCCCGGCTACCAGGGCCAGCTGTACGTCGAGATCGTGCCGCTTTCGTTCGCGGTGCGCGTGCGCCAGGGCCTTGCCCTCAACCAGCTGCGCTTGATGGTGGGCCGCACCGCCCTCGACGACGGCGAACTACGGGACCTGCACCACGAGGGCCCTCTCCTTTACATCGACGGCCGGCCGGCCCACGACGACGAGCTGGTCACCACCGGCGGGCTCTTCCTCAGCCTGGACCTGGGCAGCACCCCAGGAAAGCGCGTCGGCTACCGCGCCAAAGAGCACACCCTGGCCCTCGACATGGCCAAGCCGGGAGCCCACCGGACCGAAGACTTCTGGGAGGAGGTCCTGGCCGAGGAGGAAGGCAGGGTGGTCCTGGGGCCGGAGAGGTTCTACCTGCTGCTATCTAGGGAGGCCGTCCGCGTACCCCCGAGCCTCGCCTGTGAGATGACCGCCTACGACCCCACCAGTGGTGAGCTGAGGACTCATTACGCGGGTTTCTTCGACCCCGGTTTCGGCTACGACCCGGCGGGGGAGCTGAACGGGTCACGCGCTGCCCTAGAGGTGCGTGCCCACGACGTCCCGTTCATGATCGAGCACGGCCAGCAGGTGTGCCGCCTTACCTTCGAGCGCATGATCTGCGAGCCGGCCAAGCTCTACGGCCGGGACATCGGGTCCAATTACCAGGGCCAGGTCGACACTTTGGGCAAGCACTTCCGCCGGCCGGACTGACCACGCTAAACAGGCGTGGCCCGCCCGCTCACGAGAGCCGCCTTGGCCAAGGGGACGTAGAACCCGACCGAGAGCCAGCCGAGGACGATGCCGGCTGTTCCCGCCACCCACGCCATAACCAGGGCGGCACGGTGCCAACCGATCGTCGAGTGAGCGGCCAGGAACAGCGGGAAGGCGCACATGAGCCCGAACGTCCCGGCCTTGCCGATCAGGGTGACGTCGATCCGCCGGGCACCGGCCAGAGCCAGCCCGATGGCGGCCACGGCCACCAGGCCTTCTCGTGACAGTGCCAGTATGGCGACCGGGGCGGGCACGGCACCAACGGCGAGGATGCCGATCACAGCCGTCACCAGAAGGGCGCGGTCGGCGGTCGGGTCGAGGATCTTGCCGAGGTTGGTCACCTGGTCGAGGCGGCGAGCCAACTGACCGTCCACCCAGTCCGTCGAGCCCAGGGCGGCCAGGAGCACGGCTGCCGCGAACCAGTCGCGATGGTGTGGCTGGACCAGCAACCAGACGAACATCGGCACCAGGACCAACCGCACGCTCGTGACGACGTTGGGCAAAGAAAGGATGCGGTCCTCGCCGGTCCGGCGGGCACGTCGACGAGGGGGGCGGGCTGAGGACGGGGCCACGCCATCAAACCTACGGCGGGTCGGCAGAGACCGCTGCCATCGGGACAGGTGCCATCGGGACAGGTGCCATCGGGACAGGCGTCCCTGGGACCGGGCGTAACCCCCGTCCAGCCCACCGCGTGAGCCTCTTCCCGCCGGCCACCTCGACGACGAGCATCGCCACGACGACAAGGCTGCCACCAGCGAGCACCGACCAGCCCAACCTCTCACCAACGACCCAGGCGGCGAGGGCGGCGAACACCGGCTCCATTGTGAACACCACCGCCGCACCCGTGGTTGATAGTTGTGACTGGGCCCAGCTCTGGACGACGAACGCGATCGCCGTCGCCACCACGGCGGTGACCACTATTGCCCCCCAATCGGAAAGGCCAGCCGGAAGACGTGGCCCGTGCGGTGAGGTGGCGAGCCAGCAGCAGGCGGCCACGGTGAGCAGCTGGACCGTCGCCAAACCGTACGCGTCCTGGGCCGAGGACCAAAAGCCCAGCCCCACGATCTGGCCGGCGAACAGGAGGGCGGCGGCTACCGTGAGTAGCGCGCCCAGACCGAACGACAGCCCGTGAAGGGACATGACGGCCAGGCCGCCGACGGCGAGCAGGGTGGCGACCAGCGCCCTGGCCGCGGGGCGGTGCCGGAAGAACAACCAAGCCAGCAGCGGCGTGAACACCACCTGGAGGCCGGTCAGGAAGCCCGAAATGGCGGCCGAGGTATAACGCAGGCCGAAGGTCTGCAGGACGTACCCCCCGGCCAGCGTCAGGCCCAGAACGACGCCCTGCGCCCACCCTCGCCGCCCGAGCCGCTGCAGAGAACGTGGCTTGACCACGGCCAAAAGCCCGCCGGCCACCAGGAACCGCCAGGCCAGGAAGCCGAGGACGGAGTTGTGGGCCGTGGCCCCCTTGACAATTACGAAGGTCGCCCCCCACGCCGCGGTCGCGGCCAAAAGCAGCACGAACGCCAGCGCCTTGGGATCACTTCGAAGTTTGTTCACCAGCTCTGCCTCACTGTGCCGGCGGGCCGCCCTTGCACCTAGTGCAGTATATTGCACTGGCCAGCAGCGGCGCCCGCCCCGGGACGAGAATGTGCCTGTGCAAGACGATGTCGCCAGGCGCTCCGAGCCAACGGCACTTTTTCAGGCCGTCGGCGTCCGGGTGCGATCGCTCCGTCTCGCCCGCCAGCTCACGCTGGACGAGCTCAGCGCCCGCTCCGGTGTCAGCCGACGCATGATCGCGTTGCTGGAAGCGGGTGAAGTCAACCCCAGCCTGGGCACTCTCGACAAGCTCGCCCATGCCCTGGGGACCGATTTCGTTTCGCTGGTGGCGGCCCGGCCGGTGGCGGCCCTGGTGCCGAAGTCGTCAGAGGACGTCGCACCGGTTTGGGAGGACGAACTGGGCAGCACGGCCAGGCTGCTGGCGTCGAGGCCCGGTACCGGGACAACCGAACTATGGCAATGGGAGCTCGTCCCCGGCTCCCGCTACGAGGCCGAACCAGACCCGCCGGGCAGCGAGGAGATGGTCCTGGTCTCAACCGGGCGCTTGGTGATCGAGGTGGGAGAGGACAGGTTCTCCCTGGCTTCCGGCGGTTACCTGCGCCTGCCCACGGACCAGTCCTATGCCTACGCGAACACCGGGCGGACCAACGTCCGCTTCATCCGGCTCATTGTTTCGGCCTGACGAGCAGGCACCGCCGGCGTTGGCATGGACGGCGGCGCTAGCCCATGGTTTTGGCACCGTCGAGGGACTCCCGGATGATGTCGGCGTGGCCGGCGTGCTGGGCCGTCTCGGCGATGAGGTGCAGCAGCGCCCGGCGGGCGGACCAGTGCGCCCCGGGCTCGAACCAGGGAGCCGGGGGGAGGGGCTGGGAGGCGTCCAGCGATGGCAGGGAGGCCACGAGCTCGTCCGTCCTGCGGGCAACCTCCTCATAAGCCTCGAGCAAGCCCGCTAGCGTTTCTCCTGGCAACATCCGGAAGCCGGCGGCGTGCGCCTCCATGGACGCCAGGTCTCCCTGTCCCAGGGCAGACGGGCCCTGGACGATGAAGTTGGCCCAGTTCCGCTCGACCGCGCTCACGTGCTTGATCAAGCCGCCTAGGCAAAGCTCGCTCACGGTGGTCCGCTGGCGGGCCTGCTCATCAGTGAGCCCCTTGACCGTCTGGCACAAGAAGGACCGGTGAGTGGCGAGCGTGCCCAGGAAATCGGCCTTCTCCTGAGCGTCGGTACTTGTCTCGGTGGTCATGGGCCCACCGTAGCCACGCGATGATCCCTTAGGCGGTCGCGTCGCGGTGCGCTGTTCTTGGGCTGCCCTGCTCAACGGCGAGCCGGGCAAGTGCTAACGCACGCTAGGGCCCGATTAGAGAGTGCGAAAGACGAAGATCCGACGGGGACCATGGTGCTCTCCTACCTCAGGTCCTGCGAATGTCGCGTTACCAGGGCCCGGAGTACGCCCCGAGCCAGAGCATGTTGGCCCGGCACGTCGGGGTGTTAATCGTGTCACGATAACAGTACACCCTCGACGGCTCCGGTCCGCTTACCCTCGTGGTGCATACGTGGTGCACCGGTGGCACACCCGCTCCCCGCACGACACAAAACGCCAGCTCAGGGTGGTGGGGCTACTCAGAATCGAACTGAGGACCTCAGCATTATCAGTGCTGCGCTCTAACCGGCTGAGCTATAGCCCCTTGCTACCGGTTGGCCAACCGGCGCCACAAGCGTACCGGCCGGCTCTCGCCAGGCCAACTTCAATGCGCCGGGCCCGAGGCCCGAGGCCACGGCGGCCCGGGGGGAGGGCGTTCACGCGTCCTTGTCCGCGGTCAGAGTGATCTTGACCCCGCCCACCACGTCACTGATCAGGTTGTACAGCAATGCAGCCACCACGTTGAGAAGGACGCCTAGGAAGCAAAGCGCTCCACCTGTGGCCGCCCCCCAGGCCAGGGCGCTCAACGGGTGGAGATTGAACGAGCTCAGAGCGAACAAGGACCGGACCAGCTTGTCCAGGCTGTTGATCACACCGAAGTCGCTGGCCACGTTCCAGATGGCCACCCCGGTGATCAAGAAGACGGCGAGGACCAGGACATAGAAG
>JBEKNX010000110.1:0-11451 GCA_049522375.1 Acidimicrobiales bacterium
AACGTGGAAGTCAGGGAGATCAAGCCGCCTCCTGCCGTCCTCGAGGCCATGACCCGGCAGATGTCGGCCGAGCGGTCACGGCGCGCCATTATCACCGAGTCCGAAGGCCAGAAGCAGGCGTCCGTCACCGTGGCCGAAGGCCAGAAGCAGTCGTCCATCTTGCAGGCCGAGGGCGAGCGCCAGAGCGCCGAGCTACGGGCCCAGGGCTTCGCCGCCGCCCTGCGGCGGATCTTGGAGGTGGCCCAGGACGTCGACACCACGACCATGACCCTGCAGTACCTGGAAACCCTGAAACAGATCGGGACTTCGCCGTCGACCAAGTTCGTCATACCGCTGGAGCTGACCAGCCTGTTAGGCGGCCTCCTCAAAGGCAACGGCACCCACAATGGCGTCGTGATGCCCGAGGCCACCGGGCCCCGAAAGTAAGCCGGCCCGAGACTTCAGCGTTCCCGCCGGGCGACCGTGCCCTGGGGGCCGTCTTCGACGACGAACCCCATGGCCTGCAATTGGGCGCGAATGGTGTCGGCCGCCGCCCAGTCCCGGCGGGCCCGCGCCGCGTCGCGCTGGGCCACCAGCGCCAGGACCTCGTTGCCCAATGGTCCCTCTTCGCCCCGCAGGGACAGGCCGAACGCTCCCTCGCAGCATTCCCTGACCGCCGCCGCTAAAGCCGGGGCGCGGGCCGGTTCGGCCCGCGCCTCCCGGACGGCCCCGAACACGACGGCCAAGGCGCGGGGTGTGTCGAGATCATCGTCCATGTACGCCCGGAAGCGGGCCAGCGTGGCGGGATCGGGAGGTGCCGGGCCGGCGTCCCTCGTTTCCCGGGCGAAATTGTCGAGCCGGTCGACCGCTCCCTGAGCCTGCTCGAGAGCTTCAGCCGTCACGCTCATGGGCGCGCGGTAATGCTTCTGCAGGACCAGCGCCCGCAAGGCGCGCCCGTCGTAACGCTCCACCAAGTCGGGGAGAGAGGTGATGTTGCCCACCGACTTGCTCATCTTTTCGCCCCGCTCATCGACGACCATGCCGTTGTGGGCCCAGCGCCGGGAGAACCTCTTGCCGGCGGCGATGGCCTGGGCACGCTCGTTCTCGTGATGGGGGAAGGCTAGGTCCAGGCCGCCCAGGTGAAGGTCGAAGCCTTCACCCAAGAGGTCGAGCGACATCACCACGCATTCGGTATGCCAGCCGGGGCGGCCCTGTCCCCATTGCGACGGCCACGCCGGCTCCCCGGGCCCCGCCAGCTTCCACAACGCGAAGTCCAGCGGCGAACGCTTGGCTGCCTCGCGGTCCGCTTCGACCCGCGCCCCCGCCCGCAGGGTGGCCAGGTCCTGGCGGGCCAGGAGCCCGTAGCCCGGGACCGACTCGGTGGAAAAGTAGACACCGTCGCCCCCCTGGTAGGCGTGACCGGATGAGACCAGGTCGGCCACCAGCCTCACCATGTCGTCCACGTAGGCGGTGGCGTGGGGTTCGGCGTCAGGGCGCTGCACATTGAGAGCGGCCATAGTGTCCCACCAAAGAGCCTCGTAACGGGCCGCCACCTCCTCGGTGGACGACTTCTCCTCCGCCGCCCGGGCGATGATCTTGTCCTCGATGTCGGTCACGTTGGAGACGAAGCTGACCTGGAGCCCGCTCCAGGTCAGGTACCGGCGGAGCGTGTCCCAGATGACGTTGGCACGGCCGTGCCCGAGGTGCGGGCTGCCCGAGACGGTCGGCCCGCACAGGTATACCGAGAGCCGCCCCTGGTCACGTGGCTCCAACGGCGCCACCTTCCCCGTCGCCGTGTCCAAGAGAGCCAGCACAGCAAGTACGGTAGCGGGATCATGTCCGACGAGATGCCGATTAGCACCGACAATGAGGGGCGAGCGCGGCGCGGGGCGCCTGAGCGCCCCGCGCTGGCAGGCCTGGAGACGAAGTGGTCCACTATCTGGGCGAGCGACGGCACGTTCCATTTCGACCCCGCCGCACCGCGGGCACGGGTCTACGCCATCGACACCCCGCCTCCCACCGTGAGCGGGTCGCTGCACGTCGGCCACGTTTTTTCTTTCACCCACACCGATACCATCGCCCGTTACAAGCGGATGTGCGGCCGTTCGGTGTGGTACCCCATGGGCTGGGACGACAACGGGTTACCCACTGAGAGGCGCGTCCAAAATTATTACGGCGTGCGCTGCGACCCCTCTCTCGCCTACCAGCCTGACCTGGTGCCTCCCGCCGAGGGGGGCCTGGCCAAAGGCCAGGCCCCGGTGGCGATAAGCCGCCCCAACTTTGTCGAGCTTTGCGAGCGGCTCACGGCCGAGGACGAGCGCGCCTTCGAACACCTCTGGCGCTACCTCGGCCTATCGGTGGACTGGCGCCAGTTGTACACCACCATCGGGGAAAGGGCTCGTCGCACTTCCCAGTTGGCGTTCTTGCGCCTCTTGCACCGCGGCGAGGCCTATGCGGCCGAAGCACCGACCTTGTGGGACATCGACTTCCGTACCGCCGTGGCCCAGGCCGAGCTGGTGGACCGGGAACGCCCGGGCGCCTACCACACTCTGGTTTTCCATCGCTCGGGCACAGATGACCTCCTGATCGACTCGACGCGGCCCGAGCTCCTGCCTGCCTGTGTCGCCGTCGTCGTTCACCCTGCGGACGTGCGGTACACGTCCCTGGTGGGCTCGACCGTGACAACTCCGCTGTTCGGGGCGGTGGTCCCCGTGGTCGCCCATCCCCTGGCTCAGCCCGACAAGGGCACAGGAGCGGCGATGGTGTGCACCTTCGGCGACATCACGGACGTTACGTGGTGGCGGGAACTGAACCTCCCCGTGCGGGCCATCGTGGGGCGCGACGGGCGCCTCCTGGCCGTGCCCCCTGACGGGTTGAGCCCAGCGGGGGCCTCAGTTTACAGCGAGGAACTGGCCGGGAAAAACCTGGCGGCAGCGCAGCGGCGCGTCGTCGAGCTTCTGACGGCAACGGGCGAAATACGCGGGGAACCGCGTCCCATTACCCACGCCGTCAAATTTTTCGAAAAAGGAGACAGGCCGCTGGAAATAGTAACGAGCCGCCAGTGGTGGATCCGGACTCTGGCCCACAAGCAGGCCCTGTTGGACCTCGGCCGGCAACTGCACTGGTACCCGGCCTTCATGCGAGCCCGCTACGAAGACTGGGTCACCGGCTTGAACAGCGACTGGTTGGTCAGCCGTCAGCGCTTTTTCGGCATCCCCTTCCCCATCTGGTACCGGTTGGACGAAAGTGGGGAGCCGGACTACTCGAGCCCCCTGCTGCCGGGCGAGGACGACCTCCCCGTCGACCCCACCACTGACGTACCGCCGGGCTACTCGGCCAGCCAACGCGGCGTTCCCGGCGGTTTCACGGCTGAGATGGACGTTATGGACACGTGGGCCACTTCTTCTCTGACACCGGAAATCGCCGGCGGGTGGGAGGACGCATGCGCAGGTGACCGGTGGCAGAAGGTCTTCCCCATGGACCTGCGCCCTCAGGGCCACGACATCATCCGCACCTGGCTCTTTTCTACGGTCGTGCGCTCGTACCTCGAGCACGGGTGCCTGCCGTGGGCCAACGCGGCCATCTCGGGCTGGATACTCGACCCCGACCGCAAGAAGATGTCCAAGTCGGTGGGCAATGTCATCACACCACAGGACCTGCTCGAAAAGCATGGCTCGGACGCGGTGCGCTATTGGGCCGCTTCGGGCCGGCCCGGCACCGACACGGCGTTTGTCGAAGGCCAGATGGAAGTGGGCCGGAAATTGGCCTTGAAGATCATGAACGCTTCGAAGTTCGTCCTGAGCCCCAAGCTGTGGGCGGGAAAGGACGGTACCGAGGCCGGCCCCGGCACGACGGCAGATCTGGCCGTCGCCACCGCCGCAGATCTGGCTGCTCGCGCCGGCGCTCGCATGGGGCCCGCGACCGAGCCGGTCGACCAGGCCATGCTGAGGAACCTTTCCGGTCTGGTCTCGGTGGCCACCGGAGCTTTCGAGGATTACGACTACGCCCGCGCCCTGGAAAGGACCGAGGCGTGGTTCTGGGACTTCTGCGACAATTACCTGGAGTTGGTAAAAGCGCGTGCTTACGGGGAAATGGGGCCCGAACGGGCTTATTCGGCCCGCGCCACCCTGGCCGCCAGCCTTTCGGTCATGCTGCGCTTGTTCGCCCCGTTCATGCCCTTTGTCACCGAGGAGGTCTGGTCCTGGTGGCAGGAGGGCTCGGTCCACCGGGCGCCGTGGCCCGAGGGCGTCGCGCCCGCCTCCGCGCCCGGACCTGCGGCCTATACGAGCGCGGTCGACTTACTGGCTTCGGTGCGCCGGGCGAAGTCCGAGGCGAAGGTCAGCCCCCGGGCGCCGGTGGCCCGGGTCAGCTTCTCCGGGCCACCCGAGACAATTGCCGCCCTGGCCTTGGCCCAAGACGATCTGCGGGCAGCCCAAAACATCTCCGAACTGGTGCTCGTTCCTTCGGGCACCACTGCGGTCGACGTCGAGCTGGCCTAGCCGCTCAGCGGGGCGCCGCCCAATCCCCCGGCCCGCCTTGATTACGGGGCGGCGGGGGTGGCACCAGCACAGACGGTTCGGCCGCCTGTGCCGCGCCATAGGGACCGGAATGGTGACGGTACTGGTAGGCGGCGCCCAGGCACGCCAGGTAGTAATCGGGACCGAGCCCGGCGGGGATGGGGTGCCTGAACCGCTGCCACAAGGGCCCTGCCAACGTTGCCGCCACCGTCGCTCGCTGCGGGCCGGCGAAGTCCCGCCACCGGACCAGGAACGAGCGCACCAGCTCATAATCGTCGGCGCTCATGCTTCCCACGTCCATTGTCATCACGAGCTGTTCGCAGCCCGGTGGTACCAGGAGCCGGACCGGCCGCAAAGTCCCGCCTTGACGCTCCCTTAGGACCAGGGTGCCGGCCGCCATGTCGCCCAGGCGTTGTTCGCGCCGGGAGAAAAGCATGACCAGGAACCCCAGCGAACCGAAGGTCCCCCATACTTCGATCAGGCCCAAACCTGCACGTATGGCGGCGTGGCGGAAACCGATCGGCCCACCGTCCGTCCTGACCACGCGCAGGCCGAGGGCTGCTTTCCCCGGGGTCCTCCCCTTCCACAGGCTCTCCATGAGCACCGGGTAGACGAGAACGGCGGCGAAGGAACCGGCGCTGGAGAAGATGGCCAGTGCCGTGGCGCCAACACTACCCGGTCCCACGGCGGCGATGGCCAGCACTACGAAGAGCCCGAACATAAGGGCCAGCGCGGTGACCACGATGTCCAGGACGCGGGCCAGCACCCGTGACCCGGGGCTGGCAGGCGACAGGTCGAGCACGACCGCCTCGGGCGTGACCACGCCGGTCGCCATGGCTTGCACGGATCCGAGGGTAGCTTCCCGTCGCCGTCGCTCCCCGTCCCCGGTCGGGGCCTGACCGTACAGTTGCAGTCGTGGACATCGACCGCTTCCTGGCCGACAACCGGGGCACATGGGAGCGTCTCCACGAACTGACCGGGCGGGCGAAGCACCTCTCGGGGGAAGAGGTCCGCGAGCTGAGCCGCCTCCACCAGAGAGCAGCCGGCCAGCTTGCCTATGCCCAAGCCCATTTCTCCGACCCCGGGGTCAAGTCCTCGCTCACCAGCAGCCTGGCCGCTTCCGCGGCGGTGCTCTACGGCACGCGGCGGCACACGTGGCGCACAGTCGGACGGTTCTTCTCGGTGACTTTCCCGATGGCGGTGTGGGACGCCCGTTGGTTCCTGTTGGTCAGTGGCGTAGCCCTCTTCCTGCCCGCCGTCGTCATCGGGACATGGATCGCCCACTCACACGCCGCCCTCGACGTAACCGCCCCGCCGGCCGTGCGGGCGGCCTACGTCGACCACGACTTTGCCAGCTACTACTCGTCTGAGCCCTCGGTCGCGTTCGCCGGCCAGGTCTATACGAACAACGTGATCGTCACCTTCGAGGCCTTCGCCGGCGGCATCACTTTCGGGCTGTTCACGCTGGTGGCGCTGGTCATCAACGGGGCCAACCTGGGCGACGCCGCCGGCCTTTTCTACGCCGCCCACCACCCGGGGGAGTTCTGGGGCCTGGTCACACCGCACGGTCTGCTCGAGCTCAGTTCGGTCGTGCTGGCCGGAGGAGCAGGCCTGAGGATGGGCTGGGCGCTCATCAGCCCGGGCGACCGGCCCCGCTCTCGAGCCCTCGCCGCCGAGGCCCGGGGCTCGGTCGTCCTGGTCCTGGGAACGGTGCTCACTCTGGCCGTCTCGGGGGTCATCGAAGGCTTCGTGACCGGCTCGGCCTTGCCGACCGCCGCCCGGGTCGGCATCGGTGCCGCCGTCGAACTGGCCTTTCTTTCCTGGGTCGTCTTGTGCGGCCGCTCCGCCCGTCGGGATGCCTACGCGGCCTGCGCACCTGGCAACGGGCTCACAGGCGGCCCTCCGCCTTGACTCTCAGGTAAGCGTCGGTCAGCGCCGGGCCCAGGCGGCCCGGTACGTCGTCGACGACTACGGCCCCTCGGGCTTGCAGCAAGGTCCCGAGCTCCCGGCGGCGGGCCAGGGCCGAGACGGCGGCGGCGGCGCGGTACGCGCTCTCGATGTCGGCCGGGGCCTCGGTCGCCCAGCGCACCACGGCCGGGTCCCGCACGGCCGCGACCACCAGGAGATGCGTCCGGGCGATCAATGGCAGTGACGGCAGCAGGGTATCGACGAGAGCCTCGTCCAGCTCCGTCACCAGGCAAAGCATGGCTCGCCGCTGGAACCGGGCCAGCACCTCGGCGAACGCTCCCCGGTAATCGCTCTGCGAGAGTTGTGGCGCCAGGTCGTACAGCGCCTCCGTCACCGCTGCCAACTGGCCTGGCCCTGACCGGGGGGGCACCACGGCCCGCACGGCGTAGTCGAAAGCCACGAGGCCAGGCATATCCCCCATGCGCGCCGCCACCGACGTGAGCATCAGTACGGCGTCGATGGCATGTTCCACCCGAGCCACTCCTTCGACCTGCCCGGCCATGGTGCGCCCGTTGTCGACCAGGCACACCACCCTCTGGTTGCGCTCGGCCCGGTACGTCCTCACGATCGGGCGGTCGGAGCGGGCGGTCGCCGCCCAGTCGATGCGCCGGCTGTCGTCGTCGACCCCGTACTCCCGCAATTGTTCGAACTCGGTGCCGCCCCCCCGGGCGCGCGCACTGCGCAAGCCCACTTCCAGGATCCTCGCCCGTTCGATACGGAGGTCGGCTTGGCGCCGGGATCCGAAGCTGGGGTAGACCCGGAGCTCACCGGGCAGGCGTCGCCGCGCCTGGCGGGCCATGAGCCCAAGGGGGCCCTCGGCTCGGACGACAAGCTCGCTGGGAGTGAACCGTCCCCGGCGGGTTGGGGCCAGGACCACGGTCAGGGCGACCGAGCGGCGAGGTGGTAGGCGCACCCGCGCCCGGCGCGCCGAGGCCCCCAAGGACGGGGCGAGCTCGTCCGCTATCCGTACGACCAGCGGCCTTGGGCAGGGATTGTGCACCGTCCAGGTCAAGCTGGCCCTGGATCCGAGGCCGACGACGGCCGGCAGGGACCGGGCAACGCCGACCCGGGCCGGACGAGGGGCGAGCAAAAGGTCGGTCGCCAAGGCGGCGACCACTGCGCCCGACAGCACCGCCGCTCCCAGGCCGGCGCCGAGCGGCCACACGAGCAGCAACAGGGCGGCCCCGGCGACAAGCAGAGGTGCTCGCCCGGTCAGGGCCGGCCGGCCCCAAGCTTCTCGCTCGTCGTGACGCCCGGGAGCCAACTCTCTCCCCTCAGCGGGGGACGGGCACGCTGGCCAGCACACCGTCGATGACGGCATCGGCGTTGACACCCTCGAGCTCGGCTTCGGGCCGGATCCTGACGCGGTGCCGCAAGGTCGGCCGCGCCACCGCCTGGACTTCGTCGGGAGTGACGAAGCTGCGACCCGAAAGCCAGGCCCAGGCCTTGGCCGCCTTCAACAGCATCGCCGCCCCTCGGGTGGAAACCCCCAACGACACCGACGGCGCCTGGCGGGTGGCCCGCACCAGGCTCACTATGTACGCCTGGACAACCGGGTCGACCCTGATGGTGGCTGCTTCCCGTCGGGCTGAGGCCAGGACGCTGGCATCAGCCACCGCCCGGACCCCCGCAGACCTCAGGTCGTGAGGATCCAGCCCGGCGTCCGTCCTGGCCAGGACCTCTCGCTCTGCGAGCTCAGACGGATAGGGGACGGTGAGCTTGAACAGGAAGCGGTCGAGCTGGGCCTCGGGCAGAGGGTAGGTGCCTTCGTACTCGACCGGGTTCTGGGTGGCCAGCACGATGAAGGGGACGGGGAGCGGGCGGGCGGCGCCGTCCACACTGACCTGACGTTCCTCCATGGCTTCGAGCAGCGCGGCCTGGGTCTTGGGCGGAGTGCGGTTGACCTCGTCGGCCAGGAGCACGTTGGTGAACACCGGGCCCTCCCGGAACCGGAACCCAGCTGTGGAGTGCTCGTAGATGCTCTGTCCGGTGATGTCCGACGGCATCAGGTCAGGAGTGAACTGCACCCGGGCGAAGCGGAGGTCGAGAGCGGCGGCCAGAGCCCGGGCCAGAAGCGTCTTGGCCACGCCCGGGACACCCTCGAGCAGGACGTGCCCCGGCACCAGCAGGGCCGCTACCAACCCGCTCACGACCGCGTCCTGCCCGACGACAACCTTGGCGATCTCGCCGCGGACCGCCACGACCGCGTCCCGCGGGCTTACCGGTCCCGAGCCGGCCGGGCCCGTGAGCGGCGGGGAGCCAGGCGCCCCGGGGGGACCGGGCGGCCATGGGTCAACCTGTTGTGGTCCTTCCACTTAGCACCTCTTCCCGTATGTGCTGCAATGTCCGGGCCAGTGCCAGCAGCTGTTCTTCACCAGCGGGAGGCGGCCCGCAAAGAGCGTCTGATACCTCCTGGGGTGGCAGTTGGACATGCATGGCCGCCACCTGAGCTACGGTAGCGGGCTCGGTGCCCGGGGCTTGCCCGAAGCGCGGCCGTAGCTGACTACAGAGGTCCTCCCGCAGGACCTTCGCCGATTCCCCGCGGCTACGGTTGCGGGCCAGGAGCCGGCCCGTGGCCACCACCAGTTCCGAACCCGGCACCGGCACGAGAGGGTCTTCGAGCACGGGACGGCCCAGGCGCCTGGCTTGCCACAGGCAGGCCACCAGCAGAGCGGCGACAAGCCCGGCGAGGCACCACTTGCCACGGCCCGGCACCAGGCTCCAGAGCGTTGCCGTGCCTCCTCCCACTCGAGGCGACAGGAGCCAGCTCACGGCGTAGCCCCGGCCCGGGACGAGCAGGTTCGCCGCCAGCAGAGCATTGTCGTCATCGCCCAGGTAGGCATTGGACCACAGGTCAGCCCCGCCGAGAGAGACGACGACGCCGGCACCTTCGTCGCGGGCGATGGCGAAGGCGTCGCCGCCCTGGGGGAAGCAGGCGTAGGCCCCGGCCGGCACTTCGAGGAGGTCGTCACCGGCGGTGGCGACATGTTGGACGCCACCGGCCCACGGTGCCTGACAGCCCGGGGCCATCACCCCGGGAGCGCGCTGCGCCTGGTCGGGGAGCCCCTGGGCCGGGGCCGCACCCTCGAGGGGGGAGGAAGGATCAGCGACGACGAGGGCCCCACCCCGCCGGACCCAATCCGTGACCTGGGCCCGGGCCTGGTCATCAAGCTGGTCGTCGAGCACAAGAGCCACGCCCCGGCCGGTGGCGGGCAGCGCTCCGGACGTCCCGACCCGAGCGCCCAGGCGTTCGAGCAGGATGGCCAGAGCTTTGGCCCCGTCCGGGGCGACCGAGGAGGGGTCGTACGGTAGAGCACCGGAGGTCGCCGGGGCTGACACCAACCAGAACAGGCCGATGGCGACTACGGCCCCCCCCGCGGCCCAGCCAACCCGGCGCCGCCCGGCACGGGCCCTCACTTTGCGCCCCCCGGCGGGCGCTCCAGGCGCGCCGCCCCGTCCCTGGTCAACGCGCCTCCACCAGCACCGGCCCGGTACCCGGCCTCGCCGGCCCGTCCGGGCCACCCGGGCCTCCGTGCCGCCCCGCCTGCCAGCGCCCCGCACCGACCTCTCGTAGGACCAACTGGGCCGCCCGGTCGAAGAGCACCTGCTCTTGTGCGTCCGACGGTTCATGGCCGTACCAGCAAGCCTCGAAGAGCGCCGTCACCGCCGCGAACTGTTGCGCCACCTCGGGCACCGAGGCCCTCACCAGCCTCTCGTAGTCTCCGCTGGTCCTTCCCGGCACCTCGTCCAGCAGGCCTCTTCCGGCCAGCTCGCCGACCAGCGCGCAGTAACGGCACCGCAGCGCCTCCCGGAAGCGGCCCTCAGCAGCAAAACGTCCCGCCCGCTCAAGCCATTCGGCTGGGCTCAGTGCGCCGCTTTCCTCGGTCACCACCACACCAGGAGCGGCGCGAGGGTGCCGCCAGCGCTGGAAGAACCCGCGCCGGGTGGCGATCGTGAGCGCCGCCGCCACCCCCGCCAGCAGCACGACAAGGACCACGTAGCTTTGCCACGCACCGCCGTTTAGGCCGGGAAGGTGGATGGCGGGGAGGTGAAGGTGGGCTCGTAGCCAGTCGACGGACCTCCGCCACCAGTTCGGTGCCGGGTGGAACTGGCGCTGGGCCAGGATCGCTGACACCGTGGCCCGCAAGGATGCCGAGCTCCGGGCGGGGACGGGGAACCGCCACCGGGTCACGGCCCCCGCGAGCCGAGCTGGCTCACCGGGCGCGCGCAGCCGTCACCTCCAGGTCGAGACCCTCCTGACGGATGCGCTGGTCGAAGTAGAGCAGGGTAGCCAGCATGGTGACAAGGGCCCACTCGAACGCCTCGGTGAAGGTGCCCACGATGGCGTCCATGACGGCGCGCACATGGGGGGAGGCCAGCGCGGCCAGGGCATCAGGCAGCAACCCGACCAGGCTCACCGCCAGGCTCGCCATCAGCCCGCCCAGCACAGCCGTGCCCAGCACCGGCCAGAACCGCCTCTTGACCAGCCTCCAGCTCCGGCGCATCCCGGCCACGGGCCCGAGGCCTTCGAGGACGATGGCCGGGGCCGTGAGGACGAAAAGCGCCATCACGACAAGGGCGGGTAGCAGGCACAGGAGGGCCGCCAGCCCCTCGAGCACGTGGACGAGGAGGCTGGCGACCACCAGAGCCACCAGCCGACGGGCGCCGAGGTTGGCCACCTGGCGGGTACCCGGCTGCTCACCGATGTACGAGATCGCCACGGTGCGGCAGACGGCGCCGGCCACGACCGGGGTCATGATGAAGATCCCCAGCTCGGCCAGCAGGCTCAGTACGAGGTCCGTCGTCGACAGCGAGAGCTGCCGGTCCTGGAGGTCGCTCAGGTTGGACAACACCTGGCTCAGCCCGGCTGAGTTGCGGGTGGCGTACGCGCTCAGCACCTCGAAGGGCACGGCAACAGCCAGGAGCACCGGGGCCAAGGTCCGAGCGTTGGCCCGCAGCAGCCGGAAAACGCCGTCGATGATGTCGC
>JBEKNX010000111.1:0-11417 GCA_049522375.1 Acidimicrobiales bacterium
CCAGTTACCTCTTGCATACCCCGCCACCCAGACTCCCGGCAGCCTGCGCGTATACAAGCTGATCAGGACCGTTCCGGTGGAGGCGACCGGGATCGAACCGGCTACCTCTTGCATGCCATGCAAGCGCTCTACCAACTGAGCTACGCCCCCGAAGGTGACCTTTGAGACTAGCAGAGTAGCTGCCAGCAGCCATCCGGCGGACGGAGCGGCCGTCCCTGCACCGGGGCGGGACCGGCGAAGAAGGCCTAGCGGGGAGGCAGGAGGGCGAGGTCGGCCCGGCTGATCAGGGCCGTGGCCAGGGCCCATTCGGCCAGGTGCTGGAGGGCGTTCTCGCCCAGGAGGTTGGGCACCCCGGCGTTGGTCAGCCGCGTGCGCATGTACTCGACCCTTTTGACGAGCGTGGTGCGGGGCCAGTCGAGGCGGGCGGCGGCGTCGGCGTAGCTCTTGGGATGGGGGTCGTAGCGGGGGAAGGGCTCCAGGTAACCCGAGAACAGGGCCACGAGGGCCAGCTTGTCCGCCGGCGTGATGGACACTTCGGAGGCGGCCCGGGTGGGGTTGCCTTCCGCCTGAGGGCCCGAGAAGGGGCCGCCGGAGCTGTCCAGGGCCTCTTCGGGCAGGTCCACGGTGAGGGCGTGGCGGCGCATGGCCCCTTCCACGATCACGGTGATGGGGGCGGTGACGGCCAGGCGCCGGCCGGGGGGCAGGACGGTGCGGATGCCGACGTCGTCGACGACCTCCAGGGGGCGGACCGTGCTCTTGTTGACGAGCCACCAGACCCCGGCGTCCGCTTCGAGCGAGCCCGCCACCCGGGAGATGCCGAGGTCGGCGGGGTCCAGGCAAAGCGTGGTACGCGGCGACCGCCCAAATGTCAGTTCCTGGCCTTCGCCGACCTCGTAACGCTGCTTGCCGAGCCCGACCGTCAGGGTAGAAGCCGCTCCTGCCACAACAGGCAAGGTACAGCAGGTACGGCCCGGAGACAGGGGCCAGCGCCGTTTCGCGTACCCTGGAGACCCATGATCTACGCCTACGACGCACCGGAGGTCGAGAGCCGTTGGCAGTCCCGGTGGGCCGAGGAACACGCCTATGAAGTGGCCAACGACAACCCCCGCCCGCCCTTCTACGTGTTGTGCATGTACCCCTACCCCAGCGGTGCCGCCCATCAGGGCCACGTGCGCAACTACACCTTCGGCGACCTGAACGTCCGCTGGCGCACCATGCAGGGCTGCTCCGTGCTGAGCCCGATCGGCTTCGACAGCTTCGGCCTGCCGGCCGAGAACGCCGCCATCAAGACCGGTGCCCACCCCCGCTCGTTCACCGACGCCCGCATCGCCGAGCTACAGAGCTCGCTGCGGCGCCTCGGTGCCGGCTACGACTGGCGGCGGGTGGTGCGCAGCCACGACCCCATCTACATGAAGTTCAACCAGGTCATCTTCCTGCGCTTCCTGGAGGCCGGGCTGGCCTACCGCAAGAAGGCGCCCGTCAACTGGTGCCCGGGGTGCGCCACCGTGCTGGCCAACGAGCAGGTGCGAGCGGACGGGACGTGCGAGCGCAGCGGTGACCTGGTGGTGAAAAGGGACCTCGAGCAGTGGTTCTTCCGCATCACCTCCTATGCCGACGAACTGCTGGACGACCTGGAGGACTTGGAGTGGCCCGAGCGGGTCAAGACCATGCAGCGCAACTGGATCGGCCGGTCCGAGGGCGCCCAGTTCGACATGGCCGTCGCCGGCACGACCCAGCACATCGACCAGCACATCGAGGTGTTCACCACCCGCCCGGACACCGGCTTCGGCATGACCTTTGTGGTCCTGGCGCCTGAGCACCCTATGGTCGGCTCGATCGTGGCCCCGGACCGGCGGGAGGCCGTGGCCGCCTTCGTCGAGCGAGTGCGCCAGGAGCCGGAGTTCGAACGCCAGTCGTCCGAGGCGTCCCTGGACAAGCGGGGCATCTTTACGGGCGGCTACGCCATCAACCCCTTCAACAACGAAGAAGTCCCCATATACCTGGCCGACTATGTCCTCATGGGCTACGGCACGGGCGCCATCATGGCCGTGCCCGCCGAGGACCAGCGCGACTGGGACTTCGCCACCGCCTACGGCCTGCCCATATTGAGGACGGTGGAGCCGCCGCCGGGCTGGGAGGGCGAAGCCTACACGGGGGACGGGCGGCGGATAAACAGCGAATGGCTGAACGGCATCGTCGACACCGCCGAGGCCAAGGCCAGGGCGACGGCCTGGCTGGAGGAAAAGGGCATCGGCAAGCGCACCGTCCAGTACCGCCTGCGGGACTGGCTGGTGTCCCGCCAGCGCTATTGGGGCTGCCCGATCCCCGTCGTGTACTGCCCCGACGACGGTATCGTCCCCGTGCCCGAGGACCAGCTCCCGGTACTGCTGCCCGACGACGTCGAGTTCCTGCCCACGGGCCAGTCGCCGCTGCGCTACGACCCGGACTTCCTGTGGACGACGTGCCCGCGCTGCGGCGGCAAGGCCGAGCGCGAGACCGACACCATGGACACGTTCGTCGATTCGTCCTGGTATTTCCTGCGCTTTTGCGACCCCTGGGACGAGAACGAACCGGTCGACATCCCCGCCGCCAAACGCTGGATGCCGGTGGACCAGTACATCGGCGGCATCGAGCACGCCATCCTGCACCTGCTCTACGCCCGCTTTTACACCCGCGCCCTGGGCGACCTCGGGCTGTCGGCCAAAGAGCTGAGAGAGCCGTTCAAGCGCCTGTTCACCCAGGGCATGATCCGCATGGACGGGACCAAGATGTCGAAGTCCAAGGGCAACCTCATCTCGCCCGAGAAGTACTTCGACACGGTGGGGGCCGATTCACTGCGCCTTTTCCACCTCTTTGTCGGGCCCCCGGCCGACGACTTCGACTGGACCGACCAGACCGACGAGGTCATAGACGGGTGCCGGCACTTCCTGGACCGCGTCTGGCGACTGGCCACGGGCGAAGCCGAGGGCGCCGCCGGCGCCCAACGGGAGGCGGTGGCGGCCGACGACGAAGTGACCAAGGCCACGCACAAGCTCATCGATCGGGTGACCAGGGATTTCGAGCGCTGGTCCTACAACACCGCCGTGGCCGCCCTGCGCGAGCACACCAACGTCCTGTACCGCTATGTACAGTCCGCAGCCGGGGCCCGCCGGGACGTCCTGGAGCACGCGGTCGACACGCTGCTGCTGCTCCTGGCCCCCATGGCCCCCCACGTGACCGCCGAGCTGTGGGAGCGCCGAAAGGGCCCAGGGGGGCGCGTCCACGCCCAGCCCTGGCCCGAGGCCGACCCCGCCCTGCTGACCGAAGAGATGGCGACCCTGGTGGTGCAGGTGAACGGGAAGCTGAGGGACCGGGTCGAGGTGCCAGTAACGGCCACCGCGGAGGAGGTCGTCGCCGTCGCCCTGGCGTCCCCCAAGGTGGTCGCCCAGCTGGACGGCCGCCCGCCGGCGCGGGTCATCGCCCGCCCGCCCCAGCTCGTGAACATCGTCATTTAGCGGCCTTCGCCCCGCAGGAACCGTTCCAGCTCAGCCGCCAGCTCGTCGCCGGTGGGAAGGCGGGTGAACCCGGTGGCGGACATGCCCACCTCGGCGTCGTGCTGCTCCTCGAGCTGGCGGACCATGGCCGAGTGTTCCTCGCTCGCCTCGATGAGGCCCTGGATCTGGTCGCGCGCCCGGCGGCCCGCCACGTGCAGGGCGTCGGTGTTGATGCTGACCCCGGTCAACGACGACAGCTCGTCCAGCAGGGCCGCCGCCGCTTCGGGGTAGGGGGTGCCGGCGGCGTAATGAGGGACCCGCGCCCAGACCCCCACCGAGGGTATGCCCGCGTCGCCGAAGCCCACCTCGAGCACGGCCTGGGCGCCGGCCGGTACGTCCATGGCGGCGGGCAGGAAGCCCACCTTGCCCGCCAGTTCCTCGTTGTTGGCGGTGGCGGCCAGCCTCACCGCCCGGGTGTGGGGCACTGGGGCCGGGAAGGCGCCGATACCGATCACGAGCTCGACTCCCAGGCGCAGGCCCAAGGCCACCACCTCGCTGCTCCACTCGTGCCAGCGCAGGTCGGGTTCGGGCCCGGCCAGCACCAGGAGGCTGCGCCCCCCCGTCTGCGTGCACGAGAGCAGGCGCAGTTCGGGCCACGTGAGCGGGCCGTGGATCCCGTGCGAGATGCGCAGGGTGGGGCGGCGGGAGCGGTGGTCGAGCAGTGCATCGGCGTCGAAGGTGGCTACGACCTCGTGCGAGGTCGACTCGAGCAGGGCGGTGATGGCGGTGGCCGCCGCGTACCCGGCGTCGACCCAGCCCTCGAGGCCGAGCACCAGCGCCGGGTGTTCGAGGCGGGGCCAGTTGTTGATCGAAGCGAGGGTCATCGTGCTCTCCGAGGAGCGAACGTCGGGAATGTCACGTTAGCTTGGGACGCTATACCTACCAGGCTGGCCGACCGAGCCAGGCAGGGCGTGAGCGCCGGAGGGAAGATGACAGTAGCGATAGATGTAACCGATACGACGTTCGAGGCAGAGGTCCTGGAGCGTTCCACGCAGGTCCCCGTCGTGGTCGACCTGTGGGCTTCGTGGTGCGGGCCCTGCCGCACTCTCGGGCCGGTCCTGGAAAAACTCGTGTCGGAAAGGACGGGCGAAGTGGTGCTGGCCAAGGTCGACGTGGACGCCAACCCGCGCGTTGCGGCCACGTTCCAGGTGCAGTCCATCCCCGCCGTCTACGCCCTCAAGGACCGGCGCGTCGTGAGCAGCTTCATCGGGGCTCAGCCCGAGCCGTCGGTGCGGGCCTGGTTGGCCGAGGTGGCACCGGCCCCCACGGAGGTGGACCGGCTGGTGGCGGCGGGCGACGAAGCCTCCCTGCGCCAGGCCCTGGAGCTCGAGCCGGCCAACACCACGGTCATCATTTCCCTGGCCGCCCTGCTGGTCGACCGGGGGGACGACACGAGCCGCAAGGAGGCGCTCCAGCTGCTCGAACGCATACCCGAGACGGCCGACGTCCGCCTCCTGCAGGCCCAGGCCCGGGTGGGCGACGAGGCCGCCAACGGGACGACGGCGGTCACGGCCAAGCTCGACGCCCTCCTGGACCGGGTCAAGACCGACCCTGCCGCCCACCAGGAGTACCTCGACCTGCTCGAGATCATGGGCCCCGACGACCCCCGGGTGGCCACCTACCGCAAGGCGTTGACGGCCAGGCTTTTCTGAGGCTGTCGCTCTGGCGGACTACCGTGGCTGGCGCCATGCCCACACCGGCGTCCCCGGCCACCACGCTCGACCTCGGCCGGCGCCGTTACGACCTCACCCACCGGGCGTTGGTCATGGGGATACTCAACCGCACGCCCGACTCCTTCTTCGACAAGGGCGCCACCTGGGACTGGGACGCTTTTTGGGCCCGGGCCGAGCAGATCGTGGGCGAGGGGGCCGATGTCCTCGACGTCGGCGCCGTGAAGGCCGGCCCCGGCCCTGAGGTGACCGAGGGCGAGGAGGTGGACAGGCTCCTGCCCGCCGTGGTGGGCCTGGTCGAGCGCTTCGACCTGCCCGTCTCGGTGGACACCTGGCGGGCGGCGGTGGCCGAGGAGGCGTTCCGGGCGGGGGCCGTGCTGGGCAATGACATCAGCGGCTTCGCCGACCCTGAGTACCTCCGGGTGGCGGCGGCGCACGGGGCGGCCGTGGTGGCGACGCACATCCGCCTGGCCCCCAGGGTGCCCGACCCCGAGCCCGTGTACACCGACCTGGTGGGCGAGGTCAGCGCCTTCCTGGTCGAGCGGGCGGGAAGGGCCCTGGCGGCAGGTATCCCCCCTGAACGGGTGCTGGTCGACGCCGGCCTCGACCTGGGCAAGACGGCGGACCAGTCGCTCCAGCTCCTGCGGGCGTCCGACGTCCTTGCCTCCCTCGGCTACCCCCTCCTGCTGTCCGCCTCCAACAAGACCTTCCTCGGCGTCATCCTCGGGCTGGAGATCACCGAACGGCGGGAGGCGACGGCCGCCGCCCACGCCCTCGGGATCACCCTGGGGTGCCGTGTGGTGCGCGCTCACGACGTACGAGGGACGTGCCGCGTGCGGGACATGCTCGCCGCCATCCTGGAGGCGCGGTCGGCCGTTGGGGCTACGTCTGCGGGGGCCCTGTCTGCGGGGGCCCTGTCTGCGGGGGCCCGGGTCGGCGGAGCCTGGTCCGTGGGGCAGCGGTGAGCGGGGAGGCGGCGGTGCCCGCCCCCGAGCGCTCGGCCTGGCTCGTGACCGGCGACGATGCCTCGCTGGTGGCACAGGCGGTCTCCAACTTGGTCAACCAACTGGTCCAGGGGGCGGAGCGGGCACTGGTCCTGGAGGACTACGGGGGGGAAGACACGGAACTGGGCGTGGTGGTCGATGCCTGCACCACGCCTCCTTTCCTAGCCGACAGACGTGTCGTGGTCCTGCGCGATGCCGGCAATTTCTCCGTTGACCAGCTCCAGCCCCTGATCTCCTACCTGGAGGACCCGTTGCCCACGACCCGGCTGGTGGTCGCCGGCGGGGGCGGCGCCCTGCCGGCCAAATTGGTCAACGCCTTCAAACAGGCGCCCGGGGCCACGCTGGTCAACACCGATGTCAGCAACCGGGAGGCGCACGACTGGGTGAGCCAGCGCCTAGCCCACGGCCCGGTAAAGCTGGTCCCGACGGCGGCCGCCCTGGTCGAAGAGCACCTGGGGGAAGACCTCAACCGGCTGGGCGCCCTCCTGGCCACGCTGGAAGCCGCCTACGGCCACGGCGCGCGCATCGAGGACGGCGACCTGAGGCCCTACCTGGGCGAGCCGGGATCGGTGCCTCCGTGGGACCTCACCGATGCCATAGACAAAGGCCAGACCGACGACGCCCTCAAGGTGCTCCACCGCCTACTGGAGGCGGGTGGGCGCCACCCGCTGGTCGTCCTGGCCGTCTTGCAGCGTCACTTCGGCAACGTCCTGCGGGTGCAATCGCCGGCCATCAACTCCGAGGCGGAGGCGGCGCAGGCGCTGGGCATGGCCAAAGGCCGCAGTACGTTCCCTGCCCGTAAAGCCCTCGACGCCGCCCGGCGGCTCGGGCCGGGGGCCTCCGGCGACGCCGTCGTGGCCCTGGCCGACGCCGAACTGGCTCTCAAGGGCAAGCTGGACCTGCCCCCTGAGCTGGTCCTGGAAGTCCTGGTGGCCCGGCTGTGCCGGCTCTCGCGCGCCGCCCGGGGAGGAGCGCACACCGTCGCCGGAGGGAGCCACAGACGCCGCTAGCCCGCAACCGGGCGCGCCGTCGGAGGGGAGCGCTCGTCCTGCGTCACGGGCTCAGCCGGCGTCGGGTACGGCCCGGCCTGAACAGGCTCAGCTGGCCTCGGCCACCTCTGACGGGGCCGCCGCAGCCGCCGCCCTGGCCGCTTGGCGCATCAAGGACGACTTGCGGTTGGCAGCCTGGTTGCGGTGGATGATGCCCCGGGCGGCCGCCTTGTCGAGCTTCTTCACGGCGAGGCGCAGGTCCTCGGGCGCCGTCTCCGCGTCGCCCTCGACCGCGATGAGCGCCGTCTTGATCCTGGTCTTCACCTCGGATTTCGCCGCTTTGTTGCGAAGCCGGCGCTTCTCGTTGGTGCCGATACGCTTTATCTGGCTCTTAATGTTCGCCACAGGGTCTTGAAGGTTAGCAGCTTTCAGGGCGCTGGCCATTAAGCCAGACTGAGAGCTGCGACGCGATGAGCACACTTCCTTCTTCACCTACGAGCCCAGACAAGATCCGCAACCTGTCGATCGTGGCTCACATCGACCACGGCAAGTCGACCTTGTCCGACCGCATCCTTGAACTGACCGGTGCGGTCAGCGCCCGCGACATGAGGGACCAGTACCTGGACTCGATGGACATCGAGCGTGAACGGGGCATCACCATCAAGGCCCAAAACGTCCGCGTCTACTGGAAGGGCCACACCGTCCACCTCATTGACACGCCCGGCCACGTGGACTTCGGCTACGAGGTGAGCCGCAGCCTGGCCGCCTGCGAGGGGGTCGTGCTGCTGGTCGACGCCGCCCAGGGCATCGAGGCGCAGACCCTCGCCCATGCCTACCTGGCCCTGGAACACGACCTCGAGCTCGTCGTCGCCCTCAACAAGATCGACCTGCCCGCCGCCGACCCGGAGCGCTGCGCGGCCGAGATCGAGGGCGTGCTGGGCGTGCCGGCGTCGGAGATCCTTCAGGTCTCGGCCAAGACCGGGGAAGGGGTGCCGGAGCTGCTCGACGCCATCTGCGCCCGCATCCCTCCCCCTTCCGGCGACGCCGCCGCCCCGCTGCAGGCGCTCATCTTCGATTCGTACTACGACCAGTACCGGGGCGTGATCAGCTCCGTCCGGGTCTTCAACGGCTTGCTCAGCTCGGGGATGAAGTTGCGGTTCATGCAGACCGGGCGCGCCCATGAAATCGAGGAGCTCGGCGTGCGCCTGCCCGTCCCGACCGAGGTGCAGAGCCTGGGCCCGGGCGAAGTGGGTTACCTGATCGCCGGGATAAAGGACGTGGGCGAAGCCCGCAGCGGCGAGACGGTGACCGAGGTCGCCCATCCGGCCGCCAAGGCCCTGGAAGGTTACCAGGAGCCAAAACCCATGGTTTTCTGCGGGCTTTACCCGGTGGATGGGGACGAGTTCGAGTCGTTGCGGGACGCCTTAGAAAAATTGCAGCTCAGCGACAGCTCGGTCTCCTACCAGCCCGAGACGTCGGCAGCCCTCGGCTTCGGTTTTCGCTGCGGCTTCCTCGGCCTGCTCCACATGGACATCGTCCGCGAGCGCCTGGAGAGGGAGTTTGACCTTTCCCTGATCGCCACTGCCCCCAGCGTCGAGTACGTAGCCAAGCTGACCGACGGGACAGAGATGCGCATGCACAGCCCGTCCGAAATGCCGTCCCCGCAGAAGATCGAGCTCATCGAAGAGCCCTTCATCACCGCCACCATCCTCCTGCCGTCGGAGAACACCGGCACGGTGATGGAACTTTGCCAGGCCCGGCGGGGCGAAATGGTGCGCATGGAGTACATCTCGCCCGAACGGGTGGAGCTCGTGTACCGGATCCCGCTGGCCGAAGTGGTGATGGACTTTTTCGACGCCCTGAAGAGCCGGACCAAGGGCTACGCCAGCCTCGACTACGAGCCGGCGGGCTTTTCCCCGGGCGAGCTGGTGAAAATAGACATCCTGCTCAACGGGGTGCCCGTCGACGCCTTCAGTGCCATCATCCACCGCTCCGACATGATGGAGTACGGCCGGCGAATGACCGAGAAACTGCGCCAGCTGATCCCCCGCCAGCTTTTTGACGTGCCCATCCAGGCCGCCGTGGGCGGAAAGGTGGTCGCTCGGGAGACCGTGAAGGCCAAACGGAAAGACGTCCTGGCCAAGTGCTACGGCGGCGACATAACCCGCAAGCGCAAGCTCCTGGAGAAACAGAAAGAGGGCAAGAAGCGCATGAAGAACATCGGGCGCGTCGAGGTCCCCCAGGAGGCGTTCATCCAGGCTCTGCGGCTCGAGACCTAGGACCGGCTCCGGCCGGGCGCCGGCGCCGGCACGGGGATGCTCTGGGCGAAGCGCCATACGTTGTCCGGGTCCCATTTAGCCTTTATCTTCTCGAGGCGGCCGAGGTTGGTCCCGTAGTAGGCCTGCGCCCAGTCGGCCAGGGCCGGGTCGATGTAGTTTTGATAAGCCTCGCCGCTGACATAGGGGCGCAGCGAGGCGTACCAGCTGTTCATCCATTTGCTGGCGGCTCGCACGGTCCCGCTGGCCACACCCGCGGGCCACTCGGCCACGTACTGGGCCGAGGCCAGCGCCCGCCGGTGCACGAAGGCGGTGGCCCCCGGAACTACGCGGCTTATGGCGCCGCCCCAGGAGTCCAGGATCACGCGGCCGGGGCCGCCCTGGCCCTGGCGCTCCTCCACCCCGGCCAGCAGGGCGCGCACGCCCGCGTCGCTCAGCGGAGCGTTCAATATGTCGGACTTGGCCAAGCCCACCTGGCGGGGCAGCGTGCCTCCCGGGGACTTGCTGGCCATGTGGCAGGCGGCCTCGGACAGGCCCTGGCACCCGGCTTCGATGTACATGGCATCTTCGAACCCGTTCTCCCCCACCACCTGGCTGGCGGGCGGGCCCACGGCGCCCTCCAGCTTGGCCAGCTGGGCCTGAGCGTCGGCGGCCCTGCCCGCCCACGTCCCTCCCACCTGCAGGTACGGGGCGGGGGCACCCGGGGAAGCCTCGACGAAGCAGTTGGACCACAGTTCGTCCGGGCCCGATGACGACCACTCCATCCAGGCCGGTACCAGGGTGGCGGCCGCCGACCACGGCCAGGTGACGCTGAACAGGGAAATGGCAGCGGTCGGGAACGTGGCGAAACGGAACTCAGTCACTACGCCGAAATTGCCCCCTCCCCCGCCCCGGCACGCCCAGTACAGGTCGGGGTTGGTTCCGGCGTCGGCCTCCACGATGTCGCCCGCCGCCGTCACCAGCTTCAAACCGACGATGTTGTCGCAGGTGAGGCCGTGGAGGCGGTCCATGACCCCGATGCCGCCGCCCAGGGCCAGGCCGGCGATCCCCACCGTCGGGCACGAACCCGCGGGTACGGACACGCCCAGCCGCGCCAAGCCCGAGTAGACGTCGATCAACCGCGCCCCGGCACCGATGGTGGCCACCCTGCCCGCCATGGTGACGGCCGACATCCGGCTCACGTCAATGACCAGGCCGGTGGTGGTCGAATAACCGGCGTAGCTGTGACCACCGCTGCGGGCGGTGAGCGCCAGGCCGTGGTCCCGGGCGAAGGTTATCGACCGGGCAACGTCCGAGGCATTGGCGCAAAAGGCGATGGCGGCCGGGCGGATCCCGTCGAAGCGCGGGTCGTAGAGCTCTAGATCCACGGTGTAACCCGGGCTCCGCGGCCGGGACAACCGGCCCGAGAGCCCGCTTGCTAGCGCCTTCCAGTCGGCTTCAGTAGCGGGGACCGTGGTGGTCGCCGGCGTCGCCGTCGTGGTGGGGGCAGAAGTCGTGGTGGGGGCAGAAGTCGTGGTCGCCGTCGGCTCGGCCGCCGGGGCCGAACGGGACGTCGTGGTCGCCGAACGGGACGTCGTGGTCGCCGGCACCGTGGTGACAGTGGCCGGTGGTTCGGACGTCGTGGTCACCGGCACCGTGCTCGTGGTCGTAGCGGGCCCGCCCGACGCTGTGGTTGTCGAGCCGGCAGTTTGACGCCGGGCCCCGCACGCCGACGCCAGGGCCGCCAGGCCCGCCATGGCCCCCATCCGGAGCAGACGGCGCCGGCTCAGCCAGCCTCCTGCCGGTCCTCCGGGCACCGCCGTGCTCGGGCCGGTCGAGGCCGGGGCGGTCGGGGCCGGGCGGGCCGCGGCTGGGCTGGCCGGGCTCGAGCCGGCCGCGCTCGGGCCCTTCGCGCCTGAACCCTCCGTGCCCGGCACCATGGCGCAAAGGTAGTGCCGCCTCCGGC
>JBEKNX010000112.1:0-11337 GCA_049522375.1 Acidimicrobiales bacterium
CGAGCACCGGGACCGCCGGGCACGTTCCGGCGTCACCCGCTCCGCGCCACCCGCACCGTCGGCGGGGTGCCCCTGACCGGGCCGAAAGCCCTGCGCTGAGCCAAGCACGACAACGGGCCGAGGTCGCTGTCACCGGCTGGTGAGAGGCTGTAGGCATGCAGGTGCACCAGGCCTTCCGCTTCGAACTGGCCCCCAACGACCGCTCCCGCTCGGCGCTGGCGGTGCACCTGGTGCCGCCCGCTTCGCCTACAACTGGGGCCTCGCTCTGGTGAAGGGCGCCTTGGCAGCCCGCCGCACGTGCGAGCAGCTCGCTCTCCGCCAGGGTGCCGGCCGGGCCGAGGCACAGGCATGGGCGAAGGAGCTGGTCGGCCCCGTGCCCTGGTCCCTGCCCGCGCTGCGCCGGGAGTGGAACAAGGCCAAGGCCGAAGTAGCCCCGTGGTGGGCCCAGTGCTCCAAGGAGGCCTATAGCTCGGGACTGGACGCCCGGGCCCGGGCACTGAAGGGCTTCTTCGGCTCTCGCGCCGGCGAGCGCCAGGGCGCACCGGTCGGCTTCCCCAAGTTCAAGAAGAAGAGCGGCCATCGTAGCTACCGGGTCACCACCGGCAGCTTCGGGCTGACCGACGGCCGCCACGTCCGCTTGCCCAGGGTCGGCGTGCTGCGGACCAAGGAGCCGACCACCAAGCTGAGGCGCGAGCTCTCGGACGGCACCGCCCGGGTGCTGGCAGAGATCGTAATTAGTATCTTGACCACACACCGTGGGGGCTTGCATACAGTGGTAAGTGGGGACGACGCGCCCGGTCCAGGCCCATTACGTCGACGAACATGCGCCGCAGCCACGGCTCGGCATAGTCGCAGCCCTGGCGCGGAGTGCCGGGGCCGTAGGCGCCGTCTTTGGCCATGACGAGCACGCCCGGCCGTCCCGCCAGGGCCGGCGTTGCTCCTGATAGGGACCGGTCGAGCATGACGTGGTCGAACCAAGCCTTGAGCTGCGACGGGACGCCCCAGTTGTAGATGGGGCTGGCAAAAAGATAGGCATCGGCTTCCGACAAGACGGTGATGACCCACGTCATCGACGGCCTGGAGGGCGCCAACCTCGTCGAGCGCCAAGCCGACCGTAGCGACCGCCGTGCGCGGCGCATCGTCCTGACCGCGGCGGGAGCGCAGGCCCTGCAGCGGACGGCCGAGCGGTCGCGGGCCGAAGAGAGCCGGCTGCTCTTCGGGCTGTCGGAAAGCCAGAAGGCGGTACTTACCCAAGGACTGACATTTCTGGCTGGGCAGTACGGCCAGGGCGCTCAGTGCGGGGAAAGCGTCAACGGGCCCAAAATTTGCGAGGGTTTTGCGGGTACGGCGGGAGTTACCTGCTCTTGAGTTTCTTGAACCAGATTCAGTGAGGCGGTAGTCAAGCCTGGCCGCGTGGCAGAACTCCAACGGTGTAGTCTGTCTTTAGGAGTAGCTATGGTTGAAAACGCGCCCCGTGATGGCTGGACGCCACTAACGATTCTACCCGACCGCCACGTGGTCGACGTGCCCACGCCGCCCGGCGCCCCTGCCTCTTTTCCGTACGTGCAACTGACCCTGAGGCTAAGTCGCCCTGCGCCCCACATCTGGGCGGAGAGCTTCAGGAGCGCTTTTGGAATCGCAGGCGAGCTTCCCGGTGTGACGGGAGACCTAATCGAGTGGACCGGGATGAAAGCGGCAGCGGGCGCCGCAATGGCAAGCACGAAAGCGGCTCTCGACAGCGCCAATGCCAACTTCCCGCGCCTCCTGCTATTGCAGGAACGACACCAGACAAAGGCCAGTGAGGGCGCCGCAGCAGCCAAAGTCGAAACCGACGAGTTGCAGAAGAGACTCAACTCTTTCGAGTTCTGACTTCTCGTCACGCCACCCGAGAGGCCGAGGGAACCGCCTTGAAACCGCTCCCTCATCAGCTCCCGTGTGGTTGAACTCAGGCTTGAGGGCAAGCCCGATAACGCCCCCTCCCACGAATCCGGGTGGAACGGTGCCCACAAGCTTCCAGATCGGCTTTAGGTCCTCTCTCGTTCTGTTCGGAGTGCCGACCTCTATCAGGCAGACGGGCTCGTCGCTGCGGTTCTGGTAGAAGACCTGGAGCGACGCGAACGCGTGCGCGTCGTCCGCGGGCGGTGGTCCCAAGTCGCCAGACCACCCTGACACCAGCCTGGCCTGCTCCCTCTCCTTCTGCGCCCCAAGCCTCGGCCCGTTCGGCTTGAGCCTCGCGACGCTGGGTGGCGATGAGATGCTGAGTATTGAAGGCTGAGTATTGAAGTAGGCCAGGACGGCGAACACAGCCGCCGTTCCCGTGAAGACCGCCACAAGCCAGGTCGCCACGTCGCCCAACTGGACCTGCGCAACCACAACCCAAAGGTTAGGCGCTTGTACTTTTGCCTTGGTGGTTCGGGGAGGCGCGCCGGGGCCGTCGCACGAGCTGGCAGGCGTGCCGTTCGCAGGCGCCCACGACGAACCACCGGCCGTCCCCGTCGCGCTTCCAACCGGTGGCCACGGGTGCCCCTGGGCATGACTGCGCTCGGCCCGTCGCCATCGTCGTAGACCGTCCGATAGCACCTGAGTGGCACGCAGGCTTGAGACGGAGTCGCGTTCGGTTCGCTGCGGTCGCAGACCTCTATCAAGGCCAGCCACGAGGCCAGACTGGTTGCCAAGATGACACGGTCGCTCAATCGCGGCGCGCCAGTGGAGTCGGCAGGCTCACGAAGTTCTACGATGAGGAAGCTCTACCAACTACCGCCAGCCAGATGCTCGCGGTCCCGACCGAGGAGGTCCAATGCGAGTAGCCAAAGCAGCCGTCAGCGTCGCCGTGATCGGAAGTGTCTTCCTCGGCGGTACGCCCGCCTTCGCAGCTACGGTGCCAAGCACTCCGGCCGGTGGCTCTGTGAAACTCTTTGCGACACCCAGCAACGGTCTCCACGCCACAATTTTGATGACCGGCGCAATTGGTGATTACGGCAATGCGCTCTCGATCGACAAGAACGGCACACCCGATTCCAATGGGAACTACGTCAAGGTGACGCTCCAAAAGGGCGGGTTTGAGATCAACTCGACCACGCTCGATGCGAAAGCGAACAAGGCACAACCGACCTTCAACACGGCGACCTGCTCGGCGGCGCTCTCCGTAGCGGGCCCGGTGACGCTGTTCAACGGGACAGGTCTCTACACCGGAATTGCCGGGACGCTAACCGTCACTGAGACCGCCGCCTTCATCCTCCCGCTGTTCACCAGCGGCAAGAACAAGGGGAAGTGCAACGCGAGCAACAACGCTCAGCCGCTCAAGCAGTACACGTCAATCGTAGGAACGGGTACCGTCTCGTTCAGCTAGGAACCGAGCGCACCACAACTACGGTTCGCGTCCTCACGGTCCATGACGGGGCGTTGCTACGCCTGGGAAGACCGTCCAGCCTACTCTGCCGCCTGCGGTAATACGCCACCAGCAATGTCAGCCGCTCCTGGCATGGGCACGGCGCGTTAGGCTTCCTGGAAGGGCGATGCGTAGCCGTTATCGCTAAGCCACAGCAGCATGTCCTGTATCGCAAGCTGAAGCCGCGGAGCAGGGGCCGGATGTTGGTAATAACAGAGGTGTAACCTTTTGGTGATGCCCAGCCAAGGCTCGATAGGCGAAGTGGTGGAGCGGCTGGTCCGGGAAGAACCGCGCTACGTCCCCACCCTCCGGGCATACTGCGCAGTGGCGCGAGACTTCGAGGAGCATGGTTGGGGCACCTTCATGGCCCGGCACGTGCACAGGAAGCTGGAGGAGTGGGGCGAGCCAGCGCGGGTCACGCCCACGCCAGCCCACCTGGTGGAGTTGGGGCTGCTCGAAAGGGTGCCACAGGAACGCAAAACGCCGCAGTACCTCATGCCTCATCGGGAGGAGATAGCGGCAGCAATCGAAGCCCTGGGACTGGGCATTCCTAGCTGACGCAGCGCTCCGCAATCCGAAGCTTCCCACTCGTTACGGCGCGCCGGGCTGGCGAGGCTACCTCTTATGAACGGACTCGGGACCCAGGGCAGGTGACGGACCGGTCCGGAGCAGCTTGAGCAGCTTACGAACGAGGAAGGTGATCGGACGGCACACGTCGATGATCGTGGCAGAACTACGGCACCGATGGTCAGCCCCCGGATCGCGTGCTTGCACCTTTCAGGCTCCGCTCTTTGATTTCACCGCTCCGGTCTATGAATTTCACCGCTCCGGTCTTATCCCTATGAAGGGTATCACGCAGAGTGGCCACCGAGGGCGAACTCACAGTGGAACCGCCTGACTTCGCGGGGGCCTGCCACGAGCCACATTTGCACCGAGGGATGGATGCCACGCCTGACACTCGGTTCGGGCGAGCCGGTCCTACCTAGACGTGGTTGGGTCCCTCGTTTGCCACGAAAAGGTCAGTTCCTCTCGGCACCATTTCGTACGGGTTCTCGAACTGGTAGGCAGGACCCGATATCACCCTTACTAGAGCGCCGGTCGAAGCGTTGACGCCGAGGTGCTCGTCACCGCCTTGCTCAACACCTTGGAGCCAGGCTGATAAGCCGGTTTTGGTAAGGGCCCGACCGGCACCCACAAGCAAAAAGGGACAATGAGCGCTGTAAATCAGCGCTCATTGTCCCGTTGCCTACCGTTTACGGTCGCTCCCGGGGCGCCCGGCTATCGCCGTCCGTGGCCATGGCCGCCGAAGCCACCTCCACCGCCCCCGCCGCCAGAACCGGGGCCACCATAGCCGTGACCGCTACCCCCGCCACCTCCGCTCCCACCGCCGCCATTGCCGTAACCGCCGCCCCCATTGCCGTATCCACGGGGGGGAGTGATCTGCACCAAGGTCGCCTGGACCGTGGTCGTCCCGCTCTGGGTGGCTGTGACCGTGACCTGGTCACCCGATTGGACGGTGGCAGACCTCGTCCGCCGCTCGCTGTACTTGGTGGAACCCGTGACAGTGACGGTCACCGTCGTGCCGTTGAGGATGGGGATGGTGGAGCTGGTGCCGGTGAGGGTGAAGCCGGTCGAAGAAGGCAGAGGCGTCGTCGCCACTGTCCCCTTGACTTCCGCAGCCGGTATGCGCACAGACCTCGCGTCGATGGTGCCCGTCCCCGCCCCTCTGCCTGAGACCACGACCTGTTCACCGGCGAGGACGTCGTTCGCTCCAGGAGAGGTCACCCCTGGTTCGCTGTAGGTCGTGGAGCCCGAGACGTCGATCGTGAGGGTGGTCGTGGCCGAGAGGGGCGTCAGCGTGAAGCTGGTAGCAGTGAGCGTCGGGCTAGGCGCCGTCAGGACGGTGCCGGTGACGAAGTCCCCTTGATGCCCGCGCCCGAAGCCGCCGCCACCACCACCGGGCCCGCCGCCACGGCCAAAGTCGTGGGCCGCGGGGACAGCCGCGGCGTTCGCCGGACTGATGGCCCCCAGGGGCAGCACCGTCGCCAAGCAGGCGGCAAGGCCCAGGCAAAAAACAAAGCGGGCCCCTCTCCAGTTGAGGAACCCCCGTGGGCGCCCCTTAGGCTGGCGTCCCTGCTGGCGATCGTCTCCCGTTATGGCTGACATGTCGTCCTCCCTGTCACTTCGTGCCCCCAAGCAGGCACCTTCTTGCCGGGGTACGACCAGGCACCTTCTTGCCGGGGTACAACATTGCCGACCTACGCCCAAATTGTGCCGACAAACGGAGGGCCAGGGATGAGCAAAGTGTGATGATTGTGTGAAGACGCCGTACGCTCTAGGGCCCGACTGGCAGCCCTGGGTACCGGCGCCGGGTATGTGGATCGGTTGGCCGGGCGGCGGTGTAGAGATGGTCGTGCCTGCACAGCACGCGGGGATCGAGCTGCGTTCTGTGCCCCTCGACGATGCCGAGTTCGAGCAGTTCTCCCTTGGGTTCTCCAACGCCACTCTGTGGCCGCTGCACCATGACGCGGTTCGGGCCCCGACGTTCCACCGGGAGTGGTGGTACGCCTACGTGTCGGTCAACGACCGCTAGGCACGAGCCGGGCCTGCGCGGCGCTGAGCGACTGCGAACGCACCGCGTCGGTGAGCGCCACGGCCAGCCACTCCGCCGTCGGGCGCGACGCCACCAGGTCGGTGGTCGCCCAAGCGTCATGGGCCGCCCGCATGGGCACCGTGCGCTCCTGGTAGCGGTGCTGGGCGCGCCTCACGGTGCGCAACCTCCTCGTCGCCTCGCGCAGCAGCAACTGGGCCACGTCGTTGCGGTCCTCTCGGCCACGGTGTCAGAGGATGACGGGCGGTGGTACGTGAGCTTTGGTTGCGAGCTCGAGCGCGTCCAGGGCGTGCCGGCCCAGCCTGACCAGGTGGTGGGCGTGGACCTGGGCGTCAGGTCCCTGGCCGTGATCTCGACCGGCGAGGTCGTGGCCAACCCCAAGCACCTCTCGCGCTACCAAAGGCGCATGGCCCGCCTCGCTCGGAAGTGCTCACGGCGCCAGGGCCCGGGAAAAGGCCAGCCCCCGTCTAAGCGCTGGCGGCGGGCCAGGCGCGCCCTCGCCCAGGTGCACGCCAAAGTGGCCCACGCCCGCGCCGACGGCCTGCACAAGCTCACCACCCGCCTGGCCGCCGGCTACGGCACAGTGGTAGTGGAGGACCTGGCCCTAAAGGGCATGACCGCCAGGCCCAAGCCCAAGCCCGAGGGTCAAGGCGGCTACCGGCGCAACGGGGCCCGGCGCAAAGCCGGTCTCAACCGGGCCGTGCTCGACGTCTCACCGGGAGAGCTGCGCCGTCACCTCGCCTACAAGTGCCAGTGGTACGGCTCGAGCTTGCTGGTGGCCGACCGTTGGTTCCCAAGCTCCAAGACCTGCTCGGCCTGCCAGACGGTGAAAACCAAACTGTCGTTGTCCGAGCGCACTTTCACCTGCAAGCACTGCGGCCTGGTGACCGACCGGGACCTCAACGCCGCAGCCAACCTGGCGGCCCTGGTGGCCGTCACCGGTACCGCCAGTGGGGCGGGACCCGGCCGGGCACAATGCCCGGCGAACGCGCAGGGAGAGGGGAAGTCCATGGGCATGCCCAGGTGCTCCTCGACGAACTGCGAAGACGGCACCGGCCCTCACGGGCCGGGCAAGACCGCCACCGCCTCGTCGCAAGACGAGGCTGCCTGAGTGCGTGCAACCAATGCCCACTCAGTCGCAACAGCGGGCTATTCGGGCGTGGGGGGGAACCCGAACGTGGGTGCCTGGGGCAGCGCGGCCACGTAGAAATGGGCCGACCAGTCGTCCTCCTCCTTGCCGTTCACCCTCACCTGCCAGCGGTAGATGCCCGGGGACAACGGGAGGCCGGTGGGCAGGTCCATCATGGCCGTGGCCCGGCCGGGGAAACCGGTGGGCACGCCCGAGGGACTGGGCACCATCAGCGACTGTTCCAGGCGCACCGCTTGGGCCCCGGAAGGGCCCGGGATCTCGACGATGTCGCCGTCCTCGGTGAGCAGCTCGATCTCGAGCGTGAGGGACTTGTTGCACATAGCCAGTTCGGCCTCGATCAGTACCACGACGACCTGCGGACCGGTCAAGAGCGGCTGGGCGCCCACGCCTACCGAAGGGCCGCTGGAACGGCGTAGCTGAGTTACCGTCCAGCCCACGTTGAGCAGGCTCAAGGTGCCGTTGTGGGGGTTCTGGGCACCTTTGTCCGCCAGGAGGACGTAGATCTTCACACCGACACCGTAGTGGCGGCGCCTTGATGCCGGCACCCTGGTGACGGGCCGCCCGGCGGGGCGCAGCTAGCTCAGGTCTTCGTCGTCCTTGCCCCTGGGCCGGCCCCCGACGCTCCACCATCTCCCGCCGTCCTGGCGGCGGGGCCGGCCCCACGGTTCGGGCCCGACAACCTCGGGGCCCCCACCGCCGCGATCGGCCCCCGCGCCGCCCCAGCGGTCGCGCACCAGGCGGCGCAGGCACTGCACCAGCGCCACCCCGGTGGCAAGCATGATCACGAAGCCCACCAGGGCCAGGATCCAGGAGAAGGCGAACGACAGCGACAGTGCCAGCAAGCCGACGACGAAGCCGCCTGCCGCCCGCCTGGCATTGCGCGCCGCCGACCGGCTGTCGGCCGGCACGCGCAAGGAGCGGGCGAGCCCACGCTCCTGGTGGAACTGGCGCTCGATTTGGTGGAGGATGCGCTGTTCGTGTTCTGAAAGTGGCACCAGTCTTATACCTCCGTGCCAACCCTCACTCGTAGTTGCTCGGCGACCGTCGCACGCTTGCCGCTCGCCGAAAATGCTCCTGGTCCAAGACCCCACGGTACACCAGCCGGGCCGATTTTTATCCTCGCCTCTGCGTACTTTGAGGCCGGGCCCGGGCGGCGGGCTCAGCGCGCCTTGAGCTGGGCCAACGCGTACACGGTCGTCATCGAGCCCAGCCACCCGGGCCACATCACCGGTGTGTACTCGTCGTGGGGGGTCGTGCTCGACGGGTACCCCTGCCAGTAGCTCGTGTTGGCCTGGAACCAGGCCCCGCTGTACCACAGGGGGATCTCGGGCAGCGCCTGAAGGAACTCGGCCTCGAGCTCGGCGTAGATCCTGGCCGAAGCCTTGGCCGCGTCGGGCGGGGTGGCCGCTGCCTGCTGGACCAAGGCCCAGGCCGCAGGGTCGGAGTAACGCTCGTCGTTGAAGCCCACCGGCTGGCGGGACTGGAGGGGCAAGCGGTAAACCGAGTCGAAGTACGTCCACGGCGTCGAACTGGGCGCCGGGCCGTTGTCGATGACCATGTCGAAACCACCATCGGCAACGTCCGAGTCGCGCTCGCCCAGCGGCTTCTCCACCAGCGTGACGTGGACCCCCACCTTGGCCAGCTGCAGGCACATCGTCGTGGCCGCGTTGACCTGGTCCGTCCACCCACTAGGCACCTCGAGGGTCAGGCGCTGGCCCCGGTAGCCCGACTTGGCCAACCACTTCTTCGCCAGCGAAACGGAATAGAAGAAGCCGTACTTGGCCACCGTTTTCTGGTCCACGTAAGCGCCCAGGCCGGGCAGCAGACCGGTCGGGTTGGCAACGGTGACAGCGCCGGTGTACACGCCCGAAGCTATGGTCTCGAGGTCAAGGGCGTAGGCGACCGCACGGCGGAAGTCCACGTTGTCCATCGGTGCCCGGGCGGTGTCCATCTCCAGCCACGCCGTACTGGCCGGCAGCATGTACGGCGTACCCGGGTAGTAGGTCTTGATGTCGTACCCTCCGGTCCGGCCCGTGGCCAGGTCAGGTATGCCCCGCAGCAGCTGGTTGCTCCAATCCGTGCGGCCGTCGAGCAGCCCGGACAGCTCGGCCCCGCTGGAGCCGCTCACAACCGCGCAGAGGTACTCGAACCTGAACGACAGGCGCAGCTGGGCCGTGCCCCACCAGTGGGAATTGTCCCTGTAGCAGGCCCCACTGGGGCTGGTAGTACCGAGCAGCATGGGGCCCGTCGAAACGGGGGACAAGTTGGCGGTGCCGAGCTGAGCTCCGGGGGCCAGGCGGGACCACAGGGCCGCGGGCAGGACGGGGGCATGCCACAAGAACTCCTGCCAGGGCGCGTAGCCCACGGGCGTCTTGAACTCGACGGTGACCGTGCCACCCTCCGCGGTGGCCTTTTGCACGCTCGAGGCATCGGCATGGAGAGGGTCGGCGTCGTCCGTCGCCGCCAGGTTGATGGAGTAAGCGACGTCGGCGGCGCTGAGGGCGCCGACCACCGAACCGGTCCGGCTGGCGACCCAGTCGACACCGCGGCGCAGCAGGAGCCGGTACGTGGTGGCCGACACCCATGTCCCGCTGGTCGCCAACCACGGGACGAACTTGTCGTGGACGGGGTCGAAAAGGAACAGGGGCTCGTACAGCAGGCCCTGCGTGCCGGTGTAGGCACGGTCGGGGTCAAGCGGGTTGAAGTCGGTGGGGGGCGCCGTCGCCGTCCCGCTGGTGTAGAGGGTCTTGTCCCGGGGCAGGGCCGCCGTCGCCAGCCTGCCGCCTTGAACTGGGCCACCAAGGGCCGATAACAGCGCCAGCACGCCGAGCACGCCAGACCAGCGGCGCGGGGCCGAACTTGTTGTTCCCATCGGTCTGGACCCTATAACCGTGGGCCACCAAAGGCGAGGGCTGACCAAGGGCCAGGACTGTCAGGTCCCCTCACCCGAGGTAGACGCTGCCGTCTTCGCCCCCGGCCGGCGACGTTGCTCGGGGCCCCTCCGAAAGGTGCGGCGTGACCCCGTCGTGTACCTGCTCGTGCCTCCCGCCGGGAACGTGAGCCGTGACCGTGGCGCCAAAGGCGTCGAAGATCTCAAAGCAACTCTTGCCGCGGTCCTTGGCCCGGTACATCGCCCTGTCGGCTTCACTGAGCAGGAGCGCCGGAGTGCGATGGCGTTCGGTGGCCAGGGCTACGCCCACGCTCACCGATGGGACCACCTCCGCCTCCGCCAGCCGGGCCGGGGCGCCCACCGCCACCAGGATCCGCATGGCTATCTCGCAGACCTCGTCCCTGCCGGACAGGCCCTCGGCCAGGACGACGAACTCGTCGCCACCGATCCTGGCCACGGTGTCGGAGGCACGCACGACGCTGGTGAGACGCCGGCCGATCTCGGCCAGCAGCTCGTCGCCGCGCTCGTGGCCGAGGGTGTCGTTGATGACCTTGAACTCGTCGAGGTCGACGTAGAAGACGCCCACAGACTCGTGCCTACGGGCGAGGCGGGCCAGGGCGTGCTCGAGGCGGTCCTGGAACAGGAGCCGGTTCGGGAGCCCGGTCAGGGGGTCGTGCAACGCCTGGTGTACGAGCCGCGCCTCGGCGTCCTTGCGGGCCGTGATGTCCTCCGCCTGGACGATGACATACGCGGGGCGGTGCGAAGCGTCGTCGACCATGGCCGCGGCCACCAGGGCCTGGACCCGGCGGTCGCCCCGGGCAATCAAGCAGTACTCAGCCTGGAACGTCGGCACCTCGCCCCGGCCAAGCCGGCTGAAAGCAGCATCGAATGCCTCGAGGTCGTCGATATGGACCAGGTCACGGACGCTCAAGGCCAGGAGCTGAGGGCCCTCGTAATCGACCATCTCCCGCAGCGCGGGGTTCACCTCCATGAAGACGCCGTCCAGCCCCACCAGGGCCATGCCGATCGGAGCCGCATCGAAGCCCCGCTGGAAACGGCCCCTCGCCTCCAGGAGCGTGGCGTTGGCCGCCCTCAAGGCGACTTGATGGGCATGGCGTTCGATGGCATAGAGCACCGAACGCTGCAGCATGACCGGGTTGACCTCGGACTTGAGCAGGACGTCCTGAGCACCTACCCCGATCGCCGCTTCACCGGTGGCGGGATCCTTCATACCCGTCATGACCACGACGGGTACGTCGGCGGCCCGCAGCATGGCCCCCAGGTCTTTGAGGGCCCTG
>JBEKNX010000113.1:0-11325 GCA_049522375.1 Acidimicrobiales bacterium
TACTTCTACTTACAAGTCCTACCCGGCTGGCTCGGGCTGTCGAGCGTGGGCCTGCACGTCTCGACCGTCGCCATCGCCCGCACGGTCGGCATCTTCCTCGGGGTACCGCTGGTGGCAGGGTTCCTCACCCGCGTGGTCGGCGAGGGGGCCAAGGACCGGGACTGGTACGAAGCCAAGCTGCTGCCGCGGCTCAGCCCGTTCGCTCTCTACGGCCTGCTGTACACCATTGTCATCCTGTTTGCCCTCCAGGGGCACACGATCACGTCCCGGCCCGGGGACGTGGCCCGTATCGCGCTGCCGTTGCTGGCCTATTTCGCCGTGATGTGGTTCGGCTCGTTCCTCCTCGGCCGCGCCCTCGGACTGCCCTACGAGCGCACCGCCACCCTGGCCTTCACTGCCGCCGGCAACAACTTCGAACTAGCCATCGCCGTGGCCATTGGCGTGTTCGGCGTCACCAGCGGCGAGGCCCTGGCTGGCGTCGTCGGCCCCCTCATCGAGGTCCCGGTGCTGGTGGGCCTCGTCTATGTGGCCCTGTGGGCACGGCGCCGCTTTTACCCGCCCTCGCCTCGCATGGCCGTTATCGCTCAGAGCAGAGAAGTGACCTGAAAGTGGCCCCCGAAGTGCTGTTCATGTGCGTCCACAATGCCGGGCGCTCCCAGATGGCAGCCGCCCTGCTGGAGCGTTACGCCGCTGGGCGGGTGGTCGTGTGCTCGGCCGGGTCGGCCCCCGCCGGTGAGGTCAACCCGGCCGTCGTCACCGTCATGGCCGAGGTCGGCATCGACGTCTCCAAGGAGGTCCCTAAGCCCATCACGGACGAGGCCGCCCGCGCCGCCGACGTCGTGGTCACCATGGGCTGCGGGGATGCCTGCACCTTCTACCCCGGCAAGCGGTACCTGGACTGGGCGCTCGACGACCCCGCCGGCAAGACGGTCGAAGAGGTCCGCCCCATCCGCGACGAGATCGACCGACGCGTCCGCGCCTTGCTGGCCGAGCTCATCCCCGCGACCGATGACCGCAGTGACGCATAGCTCCCATCGACAGGAAAGGACAACAGAAATGCCCCCAGACGCTGACATTCGTGAAGCTGTCCGCCAGCGTTACGCAGAAGCGGCCACCCGTTTCGCCGCCCGCTCACCTGGCTCGTGCTGCGCCCCGGCTGGTCCCACCGACCAAGACGACAGCAGCACTTTCGGCGCCGGCCTGTACGCCGACGAAGCGGCTGAGGTGCCCCGGGCCGCCGTCGAGGCATCGCTCGGCTGCGGCGTGCCCACCGCCGTCGCCGACCTCCACCCTGGTGAGGTTGTCCTCGACCTCGGCTCGGGGGCCGGGGCGGACGTACTTATCGCGGCGCGCCGTGTCAGCCCTGGCGGCCGCGCCATCGGACTGGACATGACCACCGAGATGCTCGAACTGGCCCGGAACAACGCCACCGAGGCCGGAGTGGCCAACGTCGAGTTCATAGAGGGCTACCTGGAGGACATCCCCTTACCTGGTGCAAGCGTCGACGTCGTGTTGTCGAACTGCGTCATCAACCTGGCCGCCGACAAGCACGTTGTGCTGCGAGAAGCAGCACGGGTGCTCCGCCCCGGCGGCCGCTTCGCCGTGTCGGACATCATCGCCTTCCCGGGGATGGACGAGGCGATGCGGGCGGACGTGGCTAAGTGGACCGGATGTCTCGTGGGCGCGCTCACCGAGGCCGAGTACCGGGCCGCCCTCGCTGGAGCCGGCTTCACAGATATCGAGGTCATCGAGACGAACCGCTTCGACCAGCACGCCGCGTCTGCGATCATCCGTGCCAGGAAGCCTGCGTAGCCGACCACCGCCGAAGGTGAGCTGAACGCCAGGCCTTGAAGAGACCGGTTGGGGAGCGTTATGCACATGCGGGCCGGAGACGGTGCGGTGGTACCATTCCGCCTCATGGTCGCCCGGCGCGCGGCACGGCGACCCGTTGGGTCAGGACAACGCCGTCCGATGCACCGCCGCCGCTGTAGTGATTGGCCACGATGTACAGGGTGCGGCCGTCTTCGCCGCCAAGCATGCAGGCGAAGCAACCGCGGTCGGCAGTGACCGTGTCCAGCACCTCGCCGCCTTCGGCGACGCGCCTGCAGCGCTGTCCGGGGACACTGGCGTACCAGATCGCCCCTTCGGCGTCGGCGCAAATCCCGTCGGGGGCGGAACCCGGTCCAAGGTCGGCCCAGACACGGCGGTCAACAAGCTCGCCCGACTGGGTTATCGTCCAAGCGGTCAACCGGTCCGCATGCGACTCGGCGACAACGAGCGTGTCCTCGCCGAGGACAACCATGCCGTTCGGGAACCACACGTCATCGGCGACCTGGCGGCTGCTCCCATCGAGCAGCACGACGGTCACAGTCCCAGGCTTCGGCTCCTCCCATGGCATCGAGCCGGGCATGTCCACCCACGCCCGGCCGGTGGCGTCGACGACGATCTCGTTGAAGGCCTGCCCGGTCGCACCGTAGGGCGACAGATCCGGGCCTGTGACGACCCCAGTAGGCGTGGTGGCGACGAGCCGTCCATCGGGCAACCAGTCGATCGAGAACGGCAGCCCATCTACGTGTGCCACAACCTCACGGTTCCCATTGGCGTCAAACCCCAGCAACTCGCCGGCCTTCCAGTCGCACATCCAGAACCGGCCGTCATGCCACCGAGGGGACTCGCCCATCTGAATCCCCGTCGCAAACAGTTCGGTCATGCCCAAGTAGACGCCCTCCGTCGCCGTTTCTCATCGGTCAATCCTCGCCACCCAGCCGGCGACAAATAATTTCAGCAGGTACCCGACCCCGTCGGTACCAGCCGAGAGCAGCTCGAGCGCGTAGCTCCCTTGCCTGGCGTGGGCCCGGCTCCGCCAGCACGATGTTGCTGGAGCGCGTGAGCTGGCACGACAGAGCGCGAGCCCGGACATTGCATTACCCTTCCCTTTCCCAGAAGTGGCACGAGCCATCCTCGCCTGGGTGGCGTGGAAGGAGGACCGTTATAGCGAAGTCGGCGAGCTCGCCGAGGCGGTGCTGAGACCAACGCCCGGAGGCGAACCTCCCTTTCCTTTTGCCTGGATTTGCCTTTGGCCTCTCATCGCCGTCCGCTTGGCGGAAGGGCGCACGGCAGACGCCATAACAGCTGCGCGCGAGCTTTTGCAGCCGCCGCAAATGCGGCTCCCCCCTCAGCTTGAGGAGTCGTTAGCTGCCGCGCTCGCTGCCTGGGAAGCCGAAAAGTATGCCTTGGCTTCGGAGAGACTGCGCAGGTCGGTCGTGCTCGCTGAGCGTCTCAGGTTCGCTTGAGTTGTCTTCGCGCGCGCCCACAAAGCCAACTCCTCTGCCCCACAGAACTGGAGGATCTGTCACTAGACGCGCCGCGACGTCGGCAAAGCCGGCGCCGGTTGAGCGATCACCCGGCGCCTCGCGGGTGAGCTCATGGTCCCAAGGTTGGCTTCACGCCTGAAAGAGATTTGCGTCCTTCAGGATGAACGCCGCACATCCGAACATTTAGCGGGGCTCGTGCATTGCGCCGGTATCCATGTAGGGGCTTCGTAGTTGGTATCAACGGTAAAATGATCAAAGAACAAGTCGGTTCCCGGAGCGACCTTATCCGTCGAGGAGAATGCAAAGAACAGGTTGTAGTGTACACCGTTGCCTTCGACAAAAGCAGTTGGGAGGCTTCCGGGTGGGCAATCGAGCCCTGAACAGAATGATGACTCGTAAACTTTGAGCGTCAAGAGATGTATAATGTGACGTTCCGAAGGACTGCCTGACAGGCCTCCGGGCCCCGGACCCGCGTACTTCTTGAGCGTAGCAAGTAATTGGTCTTCGAAAAGGTTGGAAGAGCCGAATAAATGTTCGGAAAGCTTTGTGGCCAAGAAACTGGCGGCTGGATTTGTGATCAAGCCTAGAGCGTCGGATTCCATCTGGCTAAAGTTGTAGTTTGTTAATCCAGTGTCCACCAAGCCAAACTTGTTCTCAAATAGTCCCAGAATGACGACGTCAGACACAAGATCGGCCTGTTTCAGGTCCTTCGAGCCTCTACTCAGGTAATCTACTGCTTTAAGCTTATTGAATACTTTTAGCTTGGATAGTTCCTTTGCAAGAGCTTGCACTCCGGAAGAGATACGACCTGAGTCGTACCATTGTATGAGCGCCCCGAGTTCAACATCGGTAAGCACAGCCGTATGCTGATAGATCACGTGCGGCTGGATGTTGATCGTTGCATAGACAGGTCCAGAACTTTGGGTTTCACAACTGCTGCTGGTGCAATCGTGAGCTACGGCTCGGATCTGGATGTGAGCCTCCGGAGGTGGAGCCGGATTACCGTCGGGAGACGAGCCCTGCCAGGAAGCTGGTCCCCAGTAGCGGAGGCGCACCTGACCCGAGGAGTCGGTCTCAGCCTTGACAGCCTGTCCACAGACCAACCCACCCGTCGCGGACTCGCTGCCAAACGACGATGCGGTACAGAGGTCCCCATCTCCGGCATGAGTATTCACGATCTCATCTGGCGACGACAGGCCGACAACTTTGGCAGTCACTTCGGCTCCGGCCAGTCCTGCACCAAGACCGGCCACCTGCCCGGCATTGTTCAACTGTCCTTGCAAGCTCACGGTGACCAGCAGGTCGGTGCAGCCGGAGACGCACTGGCCCTTGAATGTGGCTCCGTTCTGGAAATCTGCCGGCTTCTTGAAGCCAATCTGGTTTACCTCTGCAGACAAGAACGATACACCTGATTTCATGTCAAAAGGGGACTGCGTGCCAGTATCACCTTCTGTGATCCTCATATAGAGGGGGCAGTCGGCGCTAAGTACACCTTCCGCTGCCATGGGAGCCGGGCTCGGAGTTCGCGCCGAATTCGATGAGTCAGCGACCGACGCGGAGGCACCACCGCAGGGCGGTTCGACGAGAAGGTAGTCTCCCGAGACGCAGTCGGCCACGTCGTTGACGGCGCTGCAGTTACCCTCCAGGCCCTCGATGACGGCGTAGAACGGCGCTGTCGGGGCGGAGGATGGCGGCAGCGTGTAGCACTGGGTGTGCTCGTTCTGCACCGCAATGCTCTGCACAATGAGGACCTTGTGCGTGCTGCAGTCGACGCGGACCAGGCCGGCCTCCGGAAGGCCCCCCGTGCAGTCGGACTGGGCCGCGTCGCAGTGGCCGATGCCGCTGTAGGTGAGCTTCAGCGTCACGAACCCGTTGGGCTGGATCACGTGCGGCGTGATCGCGATGTGAACCACGCTGCTCTCCGGCATCTCGCCACTAGGGAGGGCCGGCTGGCCGTCCTGGCCGCACGGAGCTGGACTGCACGGGACGGGACGAGGGCCGGGCCCCGGGGGTGCCGCGCTCGTATGGGCCCGGATCGCGGCATCGCCGTGCGCGGTTGCCGTCGCCGCACCAGCAGCCAACATAGCCACCACCAACGCAGTCGCCGCCAGCGCCTTCAGCAACGGCGCAAGTCCTCGCGTGCGCTCTACTGGGCGCATCAGGCCGCCTCCCCCGCTCGCGGTCGTTTCTCGGTGCAGGAAGCCGCCAGCGCCGGCGCGACGTTCACCGGCGCGACGTTCACCGGCGCCACCGTGGGGTGTGGATGGACGGTTGTTGCGCATCCCTGTGTGCCCCCTTTCCAGGCGTTGGGGTCGGGGGGGATCCGAACAGACGTTAGCGCTAAGGCCAGGGCGGGACTCCACTCACGACGCGGGAGGTACTTGGCGCGAGGTCGTGCTCAGGGGACTGGCGCCTGGGTACCCGTACGGGCGGTTACTCGACTTGGAACCCGATGGAGCGACGGCCTAGGCGACGGCGGTTCCCGCTGGTCGCCCGTACGCTTCTAAGACGGTCAAGCCGACAGGGTCGGGTCTGGGGCAGGCACTAGCTCGGCTGCGAACCGCCACAACAGGTGGACCGGGAACCTGGACGGGTCTCGGATGACTTAGTTGGGCATGGCTCGGGCTCCGTCGGCCGTGCTGGCGGCCCTGTTCCTTATCGGCGGGCTCGGCGTTACGTCGGGGCATGTCGTTGCCCGGCAGGACGTGCTGGGTGCCCAGGGACCGTTCATCAGCCTCGTGTACCACGGCCCTGGTGTCGCCGTCGTGGGCACGAGCCCGGTTGCTGACGGCTCGCCCTTTGGCGGCCCACCTCAGCTGTACATCAGCACGGACACGGTGCACTGGGCGAGCGTGGCGCCCCCGGCATCGCAGGCTCGGACGCACGGCCCTTACGTCTGGTTCGACCAAGCGTCCTTCATCAACGCTTTGACGGGCTGGGTGAGCACTTGGGGCCCGGCAACGCTCGGGGGCGCCATCTACGGCACCACCGACGGGGGTAGGACCTGGCGGTGGGTCTCCGCTGCCGGTCACGGCGACCACGGCGGTGACGCCCTTTGGTTGCAACTGCTGACCCCCGAGGTCGCCTTCACCGAGAGCGTGGCGGCTACGGCGCCGGCCATGCAACTTGAGGTCACCACCAACGGCGGCCGGTCCTGGCGCTCGGTGTACAGGGGCCCGCCGCCGCTCAGGTCAGGCAGCGAGCGCTACCGGGGCCCTTTCGAGATGCCAATGGAATTTGCGGACCGGGAGAGGGGGTTCAGCGCGCTTGGCATCCCACCCGCGGAAGGATTGAACGGCGAAGGCGATTTCTTCGTCACTGACGACGGCGGGGCGACCTGGGCCCGCCAGAGCCCTCCGCTGCCTGGGAGCAGCCATCGCTGTCCCACCGGGGCCGGGAACTGGTCATCGGTCTCGTGCTCGTTCGCTGCGCCCAGCTTCAGCGGCCCCGACGACGGTGTCCTGGCCGGCGCCATCGTCTTTGGCTCTCACGCGCAGGTCGCCTTTGACCTGACCTCTGACGATGGCAGGTCCTGGCACCTCACGTCCCAACGCGCGGCGAGCGTCACTCCCGGTCGGTACCCACTGGTGTCAGTAGCGACTACTTCAGCGTGGTGGTTGCTCGGGTGGGGCACGACTGACCTGACCACCCAAGTGAGCCCCGACGGCGGTGCCACCTGGATGTTGGCCTCCGCCTCGACCACCGGCGGTGCCCCTTTGGCGCTCAACGCCCTGGGCCCCAGCCGCGCCCTCCTCACGATGCAGCATGAGAGCCCGAGGGGGACCACGACTTGGCTGATGGTCACGGCGAACGCCGGTCGAAGTTGGCACCGCTTGAGCCTGCGATGACGACAGGGAACCCACCTACGCGCCCCGAGCGTCGAAGTCAGGAACCATGGACATTATGGCGGGATTCCGGGCACCAGCGCCGCCGCGATATCTGTCTGAGCACGGCCCGACGGGTTAGCAGGACATGACGAGGCTTGTCCTGATGATGGCTGCTGTCGCTTTCCTCCTGCCCATGGGCGCTGTCGCCAGCGCGAGCCCGCCTCCGCCGCCGACGTTGGTCATCACTCCCCAAAGCAGTAGCTGGCTGCCGGCACCGCCGCAGGTGCCCGACTGGGGCCCGGCACCCGACGAGCGTGGCCTGGTGTTCACCCCTAGCGGGGCTGGGTTCCTGGTCTCGAGCCAGTCCCTCGTCCCGACCGGCACGGGGTCAGTCGGCGTGCAGCGCACATCGGACCGAGGGCAGAGCTGGCGGACCGTCTGGCGCCGGAGCGGGGCGTCGCTGTCCTGGATCGGTGCGGTCGGCACCGACGTTATCGCGGCCGGGATCTCGACCGTGGGGCGACAGCCCTTCCTGATCGAAACTGGCAATGGCGGTGGTACTTGGCGGACGGTGCACGTGGCCCTCAGCCCGGCCTTGGTCCCCGGAGTGCAGAAACAATATGTAAGGCAGGCGCTTCTGCGGATGTGGGCCCTTGACCGGTTCGACTTCCTCACCCCCAGCGTCGGGTTCGCCGAACCGGACGCCATGATGGGCCAGGCCTCCAACGGGGTCGGGCCGCCTGAACTGCTCCGCACCTCTGATGGCGGCCAGCACTGGTCGCCAGTGACCCTGGCGGGCGGTGTGCCCACCGGCGGCTTGGCATTTACGGACGGGCGCCGTGGCTTTGCCACCGGCTACAGCCCCAAGTGCGTTGGCCAGATCTGGCACACGACCGACTCCGGCGCCAGATGGTCAGCCGTCCCGGGTACCTGCGTCGACGATTGGCTCGACGCCCTATCGTTCCCCACCCCGAGCGAGGGTTTCGCCGGAGGCGGCGACTGGGCCAAGTACACCGCCACGGGCGGCCAACGCCTCGACCTGTTCCGTACCACCGATGGCGGCCAGCACTGGGCCAAGGTGTACGAAGCCGTTGGGCCCCCGGGCCCGGTAGCCGACGACAACCCCTTCGGCGAGGTGGACTTCGTCACCTCAGAAAGAGGTTTTGCCCTCGACGGTGGCCAGGTGGCAACTGGCGGTGGGCCAATCGGCGGCCACCTGTGGGTGACGGCCGACGGTGGCCGCCACTGGTCCGAGCAACCCGTGGTGGGCATTCGGCTCGTGGTGGACGGTAGTAGCGGCGTGTGGTTGGTGGGCGGCGGGCCGGCCGGTGGCGGCGATGTCCTCAGCCGTTCGCTCGACGGTGGCCGCATATGGTCCGAAGTCGGCAACCCGGCTCGGACGGCCGTGCTCAACATCTCGGGCCGTGGGCAGGACCTCTGGGTCAGCACCGAAGCCGGCGAGTACGTGAGCCACGACGGTGGCCGCAGCTGGCAACAGCCACCCGTGGCCATGCAAATGGCGTACCTGGCCTCGGGTTACAACCCTCCTCTGACCTTTGGCCCGGGCGGGTTGGTGGTCATTGCCACGGGTGAGGACGGCCTCTGGTTGAGCCACAACGGCGGGCGGACGGGCAAGACCGTGAAAGTGGCCGCCCTGGCCCAGGTCGGCATAGCCGCCGCCGCCTTTGCCAGCGCCCGCGACGGCTTGGCGCTCGGCGGCTTGCAATGCGGCTCGGCCGAGGTTCTCGCCACTAGCGACGCGGGGGCGTCGTGGCACCCGGTAGGCCAAACAGGAGTACTGCCCCTGTCGTTTGCTTTCGACGGCCCGGTCGCCGTCGCCGCCGGGTGCCCGGGCAACGAAGTCTCGATCAGCTACGACCACGGGCGCACCTGGTCTGACGTGCCGGTCGGGAGCGAGCTTTCGACCTCGGTGGTATCGGTCGCCGCGGCCGGCGGCTCGGTCGCCGTCCTGTGCTACGCCATACCCAGTGGGCAGGAGTACGAGCTCTTCAGTGCTGACGCCGGCCGGCAGTGGGCCAAGTTGACGCTCACCGGCCCGGGCACCAAGATGGTGCCCGGGGCCCTGGTCCTTACCGGGCCGCGGTCAGTGTGGGCCGACGGCCCGCCGGGGTTGCTGTGGCACTCGACCAACGGGGGTCTTACCTGGTCCGTTTCCCGCCTCCTCCTACCCCTGGTGCCCTGAACCTCAGCACGACGGTTGCTGGAGACGTGGCACGTACCGACAGGAGTACCCCTGGGCACCGCCGTCAATGGGGAGGACGGCCACGTCGAATGGAGCCGTGCGCTCGGTGAGCAGGTGTACGGGGAGTGGCTCATCGGTGGCACGATCATCGGTGGCACGCTCGTCGTGGACGTCGACGAGGTGGGCACCCACGCCAAGGTGGTGGGGCTGGGCCCTTCCACGGGCGCCGTCTTGTGGCAGTACAGGCCGGGAGGCCGGGGCCTCCTCGGTGACCCCGTACCCGTCGGGGCCTGGGCTTGCCATGGTTATCCCGCCCCTGCAAGGTCGCTCTGTTAACGGCGAGCACCGGGAGGCCGGCCTGGTCTCAGCCGGTCGACGCGGTGGGCTCCCGTGAGCGACGGGACGACGGTCGCCGTGGCATGGCTCGGCACTCTGAAGGCGTTCGCGGCCGCAATAGGGAAGCCGCGTTGGGCCCTCAGCGGCATCGAACCTACGGCCTCACTCACAGTCGATGATGGCGTGGTGGCCGTCGCCTTGCAGGTGACCCCTGACGCGACACCGATCACCGGCTACGACCTCCTCACCGGGCATCGCGTTTGGGTGCTCCCGCTCGAAGCCGGCTCTTGGCAGCTGACCGCGACGACCGCGGGGATCGTCGCAGCCCGGGAGTACCCCACCGACGACGGAGGGCTCGTCCTGCTCGATCCGGTGAGCGGCCGCATCGTCGACTGTGGTGGTCGCGGCACGAGGTTCTCGCATGCCTCGTTGGCCGCCTGGAACTAAGGGTTGTTAGCGGTCGAGGTCGCTGCCCGGGCCGGCCTTGATTGAGAAACCTTCGCGGCCGTCACCGCCAATGCGGCCCACCCCGGCGTGGTGAGCACGTCTTCGGGGCCGAGGACCCCGGCCGCCTACAACGGTTGTTCGTCCCGTTCATGCGGCCCTTCATGAAGACCCCGGCGAAGGGCGCCGCCACGTCGGTCTACTTGGCCTCCGCCCCCGAGCTTGCTCAGGTCACGGGCCGCTATTTCGTCAACAGCAAACCAAAGAGTTCCTCCCGGCGCAGCTACGACGAGGCCACCGCGGCACGGCTTTGGGCCGTGAGCGCTGACCTCGTAGGCCTGGACATCCCCGCAAGCGCCAACGAGCGCAGACCATCGTGACTAAGGCATTGTGTGCCCCCTCGCCGCCCTGTCTGGCGAGCCCTCAACGCCGGTCCGGTCGTGAGAGCCTGATAGAGGCGGGGATCTCCGAGAAGAGTTAGTGGCTAACGACCGTCAGGTCGTCGCCACCTTGGAGCCGGCCGTACCGGTAGACGAGTTCAACGCCGTTACCACTTCGCACGGCGTGGAGCGCGAGCGCACCGGTTACGTGGTCGGCCGGTACTACCCCTGATGACTTTGGCCCTCCCCCGGGCGACGATGGTCGAAGTTGGCTGAACCGCCAACACAATGTAAGCCAACAACCCTAGGAGAGACCATGAAGACAGCAGCAGTTATGAAGTCAACAGTGCTCGACCGACCGACCGAGCAGGCGCCTGCCACCGGCGGTGTGAAGACGATGAAGGCCATCGTCCAAGACGAGTACGGCGGAGCGCCCGAGGACGTGCTCCGGGTCGCGGAGGTGGCCAAGCCCATGATCGGCGACGACGATGTCCTCGTGCGTGTGCATGCGGCGAGCGTGGACCGCGGCACGTGGCACATCATGACCGGGCTCCCCTACCCCATGCGCGTCATGGGCTTCGGTTTCCGCCGGCCCAAGGCCGCCAACCCGGGCCGCAACCTGGCCGGGACGGTCGAGTCCGTCGGACAGGACGTGACCGAGCTCAAGCCGGGCGACGAGGTCTACGGCACCTGTGACGGCTCCTTCGCCGAGTTCGCCCGCGCCGGCGCGGGACGGCTCGCCCCCAAGCCGGCCAACCTGTCCTTCGAGCAGGCGGCGGCCGTACCCGGTTCGGGGCTGGCCGCCCTGCAAGCCGTGCGTG
>JBEKNX010000114.1:0-11253 GCA_049522375.1 Acidimicrobiales bacterium
GAACCCAGTTGAAATGAACCCAACCGCGATCAACAAGTTCGGGGAGGTCGGCGACAGATGATGACAACGACGACACTTGGGCGTCCCGCCGCGACGCGGGACGCACCCCCGGTGCGCCGGTCGGGCTACCTCTTGATGGTGGCCGTGGTGGCGATGCTGTGCCTGGTCGGTCTGGTGATGGTCCTGTCGGCGTCGTCAGTGGCCAGCCTGCGCAGCTTCGGCACGCCGTGGCGGTACTTCGAACGTCAGGGGATGTACCTGGGCGCGGGGGCCGTGGCCTTTTTTGCCGCCCAGGGCATGAGGATCTCGTTCTGGCAGCGCGTAGCCCGGCCCATGATCTTCGTTGCCGCCGCCGCCCTGGTGGCCGTGCTGGTCGTCGGCCGCAGCGCCGGCGGCGCATCGCGATGGTTGGGGAGCGGCTCGTTCCAGTTCCAGCCTTCGGAGCTGGCCAAGCTGGCGCTGGTGCTCTTCGCCGCTGACGTCCTGGCCCGCCGAGAGGGCAAGAGGAGCTGGCTCTACCGGACCGGCCCCGTCCTGCTCGTCATGACCACCTTCGTCCTGCTGATAATGCGCCAACCCGACATGGGCACCGCCGTCGTCGTCTGTTGTGCGGGGGCGGCCGTGCTGTTCGCCGCCGGAATGCCCATGCGGACGATGGCGGCCCTGGGGGTGGGCGGCGGTTTGGGCGGGTACCTGCTGGCCACTTCGGTGAGCTACCGGGCGGCCCGGATCACTTCGTTCCTCCACCCCTTCGCCAGCGCCAGCACCACCGGGTACCAGTCCGTCCAGGGCATCATCGCCCTGGGGGGCGGGCACTGGCTGGGCACCGGGATCGGCCAGAGCCTGGCCAGCTGGGGCTATCTGCCCAACCAGTACACCGACTTCATTTTCGCCGTCATCGGCCAGGAGACCGGTTTTGCTGGCAGCGTGGTCGTCCTCGGGCTATTCGCCGCCATCGGCGTCATCGGCACCCGGGTCGCCTGGAGGGCCCAGACCACCTTCGAGAGCCTGCTGGCCGCAGGCATAACCGCGTGGCTGGTGGCGCAGGCGGTCATCAACATCGGGGCTGTGGCGGGCGTCCTGCCGGTGACCGGGGTCCCCCTGCCCTTTGTCTCCTACGGGGGTACGTCGCTGATCATCGTCCTGTTCGCCGCCGGCCTGCTCGCCAACGTCGCTCAGCGCGCCGGTGCCCGAACCAGCCCGTGAGCACGGGCGCTCCCGTGGGTACCTCCGAGCCGGCGGGCTATGACGGGCACGCCGGCGCTACCTGGGCCGTCATCGCCGGGGGTGGTACCGGCGGTCACCTCTACCCCGGCGTCGCCGTGGCCCGGGCGCTGATGGCCCTGGGGCACGCACAGGCCACTGTGCGTTTCGTCGGCTCCCGGCGCGGCGTGGAGGCCAAGACGCGGGCGCTCGAAGGCTTCCCCGTCACCCTGCTGCCGGGGCGGGGACTGTCGCGGCGGCTGTCCGCCCGCAGCCTCCTGGCCAATTTCGGGGCGGCCGGCGCTTTCCTGGCGGCGGTGGCCATGGCCACCCGCAGCTTTGCCCGCTGGCGCCCGGCCGTCGTCGTCTCCTTGGGGGGTTATGCCGCTTTGCCCTGCGTAGTTGCGGCGAGCTTGTGGCGGGTCCCCGTAATTGTGGTAAACGTCGATGCCGTGCCCGGAGCTGTCAACCGGTGGGCGTCGAGGGTGGCGGTGGCGTGCGCCGTCAGCTCCCCCGAGGTGGCCCTGCCCCGAGCCGTCGTAACCGGGGTTCCCGTCCGGTCGGACATGGCCCGAGCCCGCCGCAGCCAGACTGAGCGCCGGGAGGCCCGCCGCCGTCTCGGGCTCCCCGAGCCGGCCTGGGTGGTGGTGGTGTCGGGCGGTTCGCTCGGCTCCCGGCGTATCAACCAGGCCACGGTCCAACTGGCCGGCCTGTGGTCCGGGCGCCAAGATGTCGCCATCCGCCATGTCGTAGGCCGGCGCGACTGGGAGGAGCTGCGTTCGGCCGGCCTTCCAGATGGCCCTCTGGTCTACCAGCAGGTGCCCTACGAAGAGGACATGGCCTCGTTGTACGCGGCAGCCGACGTCGCCGTACAGCGGGCGGGGGCCAACACGGTGGCAGAACTGGCCCTGGCCGGCGTGCCCTCGGTCCTGGTGCCCCTGCCCCGGTCGCCGGGCGACCACCAGGGCGCCAATGCCCGGGCCATGGCTGGCGCCGGCGGCGCTGTAGTGGTGGCCGACGAGGACTTCGACGGCGCCCGGTTGGCGCACGAGCTCGACGCCCTGTTCGCCCGGCCCGAGCGCCTGGCCGAAATGGGTGAGGCGGCGCGTGCCCTGGCCCGGCCCGACGCCGCTGCCGCCGTGGCCCGTCTGGTCGAGGCGAGCGCCAGGTCCCGGCCGGCCCAGGCCGAGGCGGGCGAGGGTCGGGGGAGCGGCGGCGCCCATGACCCGACGACGGGTGCCGCCAGTGACCACGAGGCCGGCGAGGGCAGGGCCGCCCCCGGAGGGAAAGAAGACGCCGGTGCTGCCTGAGCCCGGGCCGGCGCTCACGGGCCTGGCCGGCGCGCCCCGGCGGTTCCACATCGTCGGGATCGGCGGCGCCGGCATGAACGCCATCGCCACTGTCCTGCGGGCCATGGGCCACGAGGTTTCGGGTAGCGACCTGCAGGCCTCGCCGGTGCTCGAGCGCCTGGAGCGCCTGGGTGTGCGCACCTTCGTGGGCCACGACGCCGCCCATGTCGGCGCGGCCGAGATCGTCGCTTTTTCCACCGCTGTCAAGCCCGACAACGTCGAGCTGGTCGAAGCCAGGCAGCGCGGTGCCGCCTGCATCAGCCGGGCTGGGATCCTGGGCGCCATCTGCCGCACCCGGCGGGCGCTGGCGGTCAGCGGTACGCACGGCAAGACCTCGACTACGGCGATGCTGGCGCAGATCCTGGTGCGAGCGGGCCTGGAACCGGGCTACATGGTGGGTGGCGAGGTGCGCGGAGCCGAAGGCGGCGCGTCCTGGGGCAAGGGCCCGTGGCTGGTGGTCGAGGCGGACGAGTCCGACGGCACCTTCCTCCGCCTGGGGGCGGAGGGGGTCGTGGTCACCAACGTGGAAGCCGACCACCTCGACCACTACGGGAGCGAGGAGGCGCTGGCGAGAGCCTTCCAGACCTTTGTCGAGCAGGCGCCGGGGCCGAGGGTCGTTTGCCTCGACGACCCCGGGGCGGCCGCTCTGGCGGCCGCCGTGCCCGGGGTGACCACGTACGGGGCATCCCCCCGGGCCGCTTTCCGCATCGACAGGGCCGAACTGTTGTCGTCTGGTGGCGCCAGCTTCGACGTTTCGGAGCGCGGCCGGGCCCTGGGCAGCTTCGAGCTCGCCGTCCCGGGCCTGCACAACGTGCGTAACGCCGTCGCCGCTCTGGCCGCCGCCGCCGAGATCGGTGTAGACCCGGACGCGGCTCGGGAGGCGCTGGCGGCTTATGCCGGCGTGGGGCGCCGTTTCGAGTTGCGGGGCTCGCGCGACGGCGTGACTTACGTCGATGACTACGCCCACCTGCCCACCGAGGTAAGGGCAACTTTGGCGGCGGCGCGCCAGGGTAAATGGAAAAGGGTGGTAGCGGTCTTCCAACCCCACCGCTACAGCCGGACGGCGGCCCTGGGCCGGGATTTCGGCGCCGCCTTCGACGGCGCCGACCTGGTGGTCGTGACCGGCATATACCCGGCTGGCGAGGAGGCCGTGCCCGGGATCAGCGGCCTGGTCGTGGCCGACGCCGTGCGTGCCTCAGCGCCGGGCCTCCGGGTCGAGTACGCCGAGACCCGCCAAGAGGTCGTGGCCACGGTCCGTGGCCTGCTGCAGCCCGGAGACCTGTGCTTGACCATGGGGGCCGGCGACCTGACCACCCTGGCGGACGAGCTCCTGGTTCCCGTTCCGGGCAACGGGGCCCGGTCATGGGAGGGGCGCGCATGAGGGAGATGGTCCCCCCGCCCCGTCACCGCCACGCCGGAGGCCCGCCCGTCGACCCCCGTTTCCGCCGGCGGTGGGCCGAAGCCAGGAGAGCCGAGGGCCGGCGCCGGCTGCGCGTGCTGGTCACACTGCTGTGCGTTATGGCCCTTTTGGGCGGCCTCCTCGGGCTCCTGCACTCGCCCTTGATGCGGGTGCGCAACGTCATAGTGGAAGGCAATGCGCACACCCCTCGCGCCCGCGTCCTAGTCGCCGCCGACCTCACGGGCCGGCCCGCCACGCTCATGATCGACGCCGGGTCGGAGCGCCAGCGCCTGGCCGTCGAGGCCTTGCCCTGGGTGGCCAACGTGTCCTTCGCCACCCACTGGCCGTGGACCGTTGTCATCACCGTGAAGGAACGCGCCCCGGTAGCGGTCGTGGACGCAGCCGGGGGGACCGACGTAGTGGACGAAACCGGCCGGGTCCTCGCCCTGACCAAGACGCTTGAAGGTTTTCCCGCGCTGCCAGTGGTCGACGGAGCGCTTTCAGCGCCTCCCGGTGATCGCATTTTGCCGGCCCCCCCGGGCGACGAGGTGCAACTGGAGGAATTGCTGGCGACCGCGACCGCTGTTCCCCCCGCCCTTTCCCAGCGCCACCTTCAGCTCGCATACGTGGCGGGCGTCGGCCTCGAAGCTCACGTCGGTTCGGCAAAAGCGTTGATATTGCTGGGAGACACTTCTTCCATGCCGACCAAATTGGCGGTGCTGGAAGAACTCGTTACCACCGTGGGTCTCGGCAACTACACCGAAGTCGACCTCACCGTGCCCCAACGGCCGGCCCTGACCCCCCTGTCGAATTAGGGCCACAGCTAAGCACGCCACTTGATCGAGAAGTGACGTGGGGGCTAACGTCGGTTCAACCACTCGTAGAGATTGAGTAACCCTAACCCTTTAGTTTAGATCGAGGGCGCGACATATCACAAGGCTAATGGAACCCTTTGTGCAACGAAGTGCGAGGAAAGGTGCGATGGCCGGGCCAACCCAGAACTACATAGCCGTCATCAAGGTCGTGGGCATCGGCGGCGGGGGTGTAAACGCCGTCAACAGGATGATCGACGCCGGCTTGAAGGGAGTCGAGTTCATCGCCATCAACACCGACGCCCAGGCGCTGCTGATGAGCGACGCCGACGTGAAACTGGACATCGGGCGCCAGCTGACCCGGGGGCTCGGCGCCGGCAGCGACCCCGAGGTGGGGCGGCTGGCCGCCGAAGAGCACCGGGACGAGATCGAAGAGGTGCTGAAGGGCGCCGACATGGTGTTCATCACGGCCGGCAAGGGCGGTGGCACGGGCACGGGGGGCGCTCCGGTGGTGGCCGAGATCGCCAAAGCCGTGGGCGCCTTGACCATCGGCGTGGTGACGAGGCCCTTCGGCTTCGAGGGCCGCCGGCGGGCCGTTCAGGCGGACCAGGGGATCCAGAAGCTGAAAGACAAGGTCGACACGCTCATCGTCATCCCCAACGACCGCCTCCTGGCGGTGTCGAGCAACAAGACGACGATGGTCGGTGCGTTCAAAATGGCGGACGAGGTCCTGCTCCATGGGGTGCAGGGCATCACCGAGCTGATAACGACGCCCGGGCTCATCAACACCGATTTCGCCGACGTGAAGATGATCATGACCAACGCCGGGACCGCCATAATGGGCATCGGCTCGGCGTCCGGTGATGGTCGGGCCACCGCGGCGGCGAAGATGGCTGTGACCTCACCTCTGCTCGAAGCCTCCATTGAAGGCGCCCGCGGCATACTGCTCAACATCGCCGGCGGCCCTGATCTCGGGCTGTTCGAAGTCAACGAGGCGGCCGAGATCATCCACACGGCTGCGCACCCTGACGCCAACATAATTTTCGGCCACGTCGTCGACGAGGGCATGGGCGACGAGGTGCGGGTAACCGTCATCGCTGCCGGTTTTGACCGCTGGGACGGCACGCCGGGGGCGGCGCCGAGCGACGAGCAAGCGGCCGCCCCGCCTCGCCGGACCACCGGCCTCATCGACACGGATGCGGAGATGGCGGCGGCGGGGCTCAGTTTCGGGGACGAGGACGATTTCGACGTCCCCCCGTTCCTCAAGTAGCGACCGGCGAAGAGGCAACTTCGACCACAAGCCCGAAAGGCAACTTCGACAAAGCGCGAAGGCAACTTCGACAAAGAAGGTAAGGCTCGATGCACGGTGTGGCGCGAGGCCCAGGACAGGTCGCGACTTGAGCTGGTCCCGGGCACGGCCCTCTGTTCGCGCCGGCGGTTTGTCGACGGGCGCCGACGCTCAGGCGGGCTCGCCGGGGGCGTGGTCGGTTACCTTGCCTGCGGGGACGGCCATGGTCTGCGGGGGCCGCACCGACGGTGATTTCGCCGACCCCGCCACCGCCGTGGCCGGGGGCGCGTCCCGTGCGCTGGCGGACGTGCCGTGGACCTGGTTGCGCCAGGTGCACGGGTCAGCGGTGGTCGTAGTCGACCGGCCCGGCGCCAACCGCGGGCAGGAGGCGGACGCAGCCGTAACGTGCTGTGCGGGTGCCGGCCTGGTGGTCTTGACCGCGGACTGCGCGCCGGTGGGCCTCTCGAGCCCCGAAGGAGTGGCGGGCGTGCTGCACGCCGGGTGGCGCGGCCTCATGGCCGGCGTAGTCGGCGCCACGGTGGCGGCGATGCGGGCGCTCGGAGCCACCCGGGTGCAGGCCGCCCTGGGCCCGTGCATTTGGCCTCATGCTTACCGCTTCTCGGACGGGGACCTCGCCGATGTCGTCTCGGCCTTCGGCCCGGCCGTGCGCTCGGTCGACGCCGCCGGCTCCCCGGCTCTGGACCTGCCCGCGGCGGTGGCCGTCGCCCTTGAACGGTCTGGCGCCGCCCTGGTGGCGAAGGCCGGGATCTGCACACACTGCTCGGACGACCACTGGTCGTGGCGGGCGGGGAGAGACCAGGGCCGTCAGGCGACCGTGGTGTGGAGGCCCCCGGCGCCGCCGACGGCGTCGCCCGGCGCCGCACCAGGGAGCCGGCTTTGAGCGAACCAACGCCCGGTTTGGGCGCGCTAACGGTGGCCACGGTGGCTGATCGGCTGGCCGCCGTGCACGACCGGATCGAACGGGCCGGTGCCCGGTCCGGTTCGGTTACGGTCGTGGCCGTGACCAAGGGCCTCGGGCGAGAGGCTATAGACGCGGCCGTCGGCGCCGGCCTATGGGACATCGGCGAGAACTATGCGCAGGAGATGCTGTCCAAGCTGAGCGCGGCGCCGCCCGGGGCCCGCTGGCACTTTCTCGGCCAACCTCAAAGCAACAAGCTGGCCCGCCTGGCGCCTCACGTCCACCTCTGGCACGGCCTGGACACTGAGGAGCACGCCCTGGCCCTGGCCCAACGCCGGCCGTCGGCCCCGGTGCTGGTCCAGGTGAGGACGGCCGGCCCTCCCGGACGCCACGGCGCCAGTGCCGCCGACGTGCCCGCCCTGGTGGGATCGGCCGCCGCGGCCGGCCTCGACGTGAGAGGCCTGATGGCGGTGGGGCCCCGCCCGGCCACCGCCACCGAGGTCAGCCGGTGCTTCTGGGAGGTGGCCCGGTTGGCGGCGAGCCTGGAGCTGAGCGAGCTGTCCATGGGTATGAGCGCTGATTTTGATCTGGCGGTGGCCGAGGGTGCCACCATCGTCCGGCTGGGGACCGCCCTTTTCGGTCCCAGGCCCGCCGCGGTTGGCGTGGTGACCGGCGAAGCGAAGCTAGGCTGCTACTAAGGAGGAGTAATGCCGGGAACAGGCAAGAAGGTACTGATGTGGCTTGGCTTGGCCGATGCCGAGGAGTACGACGAGTACGAGCCCTATGAGGAAATGCCGGCGCCCCAGGTAGCCCCCCGTCGAGGTGGAGAGGTCCTCGAAGCCGCGCCTCAGACTTCTCCTGCGGTGAGGACGCTGCCCCGGGACGGCCAGGAGGCCGGCCCGATCAACCTGAGGCCGGCTCCGACGCCCCTTCGGCCTTTGGCCACCCCGCAACCGACCACCAAGGTGCACGTGGCGTCGCCCTCTGAGTTCGCCGATGCCCAGGAGATAGCGGACCGGTTCCGCACCGGCCAGCCGGTGATCGTCAACCTAGGCAATGCCTACCGTGAGCTTGCGCACAGGATGATCGATTTTTGCAGTGGCGTCGCCTACGCGCTGGGCGGGAGCATGGACAAGGTGGCCGACAAGGTCTTCCTGATGACGCCGAGCAACGTCGAGGTCTCAGCGGAGGAAAAGAGACGTCTCCAGGAACGAGGGCTCTACCGATCGTGAGATCCCGCCGGCACGGGCGGGAGCGCCCGGGGGGGGGCTCATGTCCTCGTACCTGACTCACCCCCTGTACACCCTGGGGGTACTTTACCTGCTCGTGCTGGTGTTCCGGGCTGTGCTCTCGTGGTTCCCCGTGGGGCCGCGCTCGCCCATGCGCACGGTCAACCATTGGCTGTACGTACTCACCGAGCCCGTGGTGGCACCGTTCCGCAAGGTAATACCTCCGGTCGGCATTTTCGACATTTCGTACATGATCGCCTGTCTCGTGGTATACCTGCTGACAGTCGAAGTCTTCGCCCGTATACACGTATAGCGATATCGCAGCGCTGCGCTCCGGCAGGTGAGGGACGGCCTGCTCGGGGGGATGTTCCGGCTACAGGGGCGCGGCTGGTACGATTAGCGGGCATGGAATTGACCCCGAAGGTCTTCCGCGACGTCCAGTTCCGTGAAAAACTGCGCGGCGGTTACCACCCCGAAGATGTCGACGAGTTCCTCGAACAAGCGGCCGTTGGGGTCGAGGAACTGACCGAGCGTCTGCGCCAGGCGACCGAGCGGGTGCAGCGGGCCGAGCAGGCGGCCACAGAGGCGTCCGCGACAGACGAATCGCTCAAACGGGTCCTGCTCATGGCCCAGCGCACCGCTGACCAGGCTGTTCGCGAGGCCCGGGACGAAGCCGACAGTGCCATCCGTGAGGCTCGCGAGGAGGCGGACAGGACTCTGGCGGAGGCCAAGGCCAAGGCCCGCGCCCTGGTCTCGGACGCCGAGGAGCGGGGCCGGCGGGCGTACGAAGGAGCGGTGGCGGAGAGCCGCGCCGCCATGGAAAGCGCTGAGGCGTCGCTGAACCACGTCCGCCAGGACGTGGAGGCTCTGCGGGGATGGGTGGACCTTCACAAGAACCACCTGCTAAAGGTCCTCACCGAAGCCCAGGCGCTGGTCGAAAGCGCCGGGTTGCTGAGCGAGCCACCTCCGCTCACCTCGTCGAGCGACCCGTCCGAGGAGGCCACCGTGCCCCCTGCGCATTCGGTCGGGCCGCCGGTAGGGGACGGCGATGTCACCGGCGAACATCTCGAGGTGGGCCCTCAAGCCCAGGCCGAGGACAATGGGAACCAGACCAGCGACTGGGACCCGCGCTACCTGGAGGACAAGGGCGGCGCGGCCGAGGCCCGGGCGACTACCCCCGTCCGACCGGGCGCCAACCAGGAGGCATTGGCCATGGCGGGCGAACGTATTGGCGAGGCCACCGGCGCTGGGCCGGGCGAGGGCGCCAGCGGCCCGTCCCCGGCGCCGCCGGACGTGGCCACTATCGCTCTGGACGAGCGCGCCCTGGACAGCTTCTTCAATGAGCGGGACCTGGGCGACGACCGTGGCCCGAGCCGGTTCAGACGCCGTCAGTAAGAGCTGTTAGAACCTCGTTCTCCGCCCCAGGTGAAGAGGCGGGCGGCCCCCAGGAATGGTGGGGGGCTTTGTCGCGTTAAGTGGTCTGCCGCAGCAGGTGCGGCATGGTAGGCTTCCCCGCCTCCATGTGAGTGTAAGGTGCCACGAAATGCCTAGAGGAAAGCAACAACTCGCCGTTCAAGGGGCGGAAGTGGAAGTACGCCCCGAGAGGAGCAACGGGAGCACCCGGAAGGTGTCGGCGGCTGCTCGCTCGGTCAAGGAGGCCGTGGCCAAGACGGGTGTGGCCAAGGACTCCGCCCAAGAGGTCACGGTCGCCAACGAGGCCGCAGCCAAGCACACCGCAGCCAAGCACACCTCAGCCAAGGAGACCGTGGCCAAAGAGACCGTTGTCAAAGAGCCCATAGCCAAAAAGACGGCGCCCAAGGGGACGGTGGCCAGGGATGCCGTAGTCAAGGAGGCCGTAGTCAAGGAGGCCGTAGTCAAGGAGACGGTGGCCAAGGGGGCCAAGGCCCCGGCCAAAGTCGTGGCCAAGGAAGGACCGGCTGGTCCGGCCCCGGCCGGCACGGTAGAAGAGGCCGTAGCCGAAGCGCCCAAAGTCAAGCGGGCCCACCCGGCGCCCAAGAAAACCGGTGGCGCCGATGGCGCCGCCGGCCGGGCGACCGATCACGGCGAGCCTCGCGAGCTGTTCCTGGAACACCAGCGGGGGCTCTTGATGGCGGAGCGCCGCAATTACACGCGCCAGGCAGAGGAGTTGCGGGCGCAGGCTGAGGCCCTGGCGCTGGAGCACGAGCCGGGCGACGTGCAGTTCGACGAAGAGGGCGGTGAAGGTGGCACCTCCAACGTGGACCGGGAACTCGACCTTCACCTCTCGGCTCAGGCCCATGCGGCTATCGAGGAGATCGATGCCGCCCTGGACAAGATAACGGCCGGGACCTACGGCTTCTGCGAGAGCTGCGGTTCACCCGTCCCTAAAGCCCGGCTGGAGGCGCTCCCGCATGCCAGGCTGTGCGTGTCGTGCAAGAGCGGGGGGCTTTCGGCCCGCCGGCAATGAGCCCGGCGAGGCGGCGCAGCGCCCTGCTGGTGGGCGTCGCCGCCACCGTTGTAGCCCTTGACCAGTGGACCAAGTCCTGGGCGCAACAAGCCTTGAAGGGCGGCCCCAGGCACGTGCTGGGGCCGATGAACCTGCAGCTCACTGACAACCGGGGCGCCGCCTTCTCGTTCGGGACGGGGGCGTCGCCGGTCATCGCCGCCGTTGCCGTGGCCCTGGTCCTCGCCGTGGCCTTTTACTCCCGGCGCCTGGCGCAGGGCGGGGTGCCGTTGCCGGTCATGGTGGCGCTGGGCCTTCTCGGCGGCGGCGCGGTGTCCAATCTGGCCGACCGGTTTTTCAGGCACCACCATGGGGCGGTGGTGGACTTCATCCAGCTCGTCAGCTGGTGGCCCATCTTTAACGTCGCCGACGCGGCCATCACGATCGGCGCGTTGACACTGGCGGTCACCCTGGTGTTCTTCCCTGGCCGGGACGCCGCCCGTGAGGACGCCGCCTCTGAGGACGCCGCCCGTGAGGACGCCGCCCGTGAGGACGCCGCCCGTGAGGACGCCGCCCGTGAGGACGCCGCCCGTGAGGACGCCGCCCGTGAGGACGCCGCCCGTGAGGACGCC
>JBEKNX010000115.1:0-11237 GCA_049522375.1 Acidimicrobiales bacterium
TCTGGCCGGCACCGACTTCTTCCTCTCCAGCGGTTATGGCGGCAACAACGGCTTCAATGCCATCACCGTGGCCCTGCTGGGCCGCAACCGTCCCCTCGGGGTGGTCCTCGGCTCGCTGCTGTTCGCCGCCCTCAGCACCGGCGGGCGTTACATGCAGTCCACGACCGGGATCCCGATCGACCTCACCTCGGTCATCCAGGCCGTCATCGTGTTCCTGGTGGCGACCCCGGCGCTGGTACGCGAGATCTTCCGCCTGCGCGACGCCGGCGCCGGGAAGATCCTGCTGTTCACCAAGGGGTGGGGCGGATGAGCGTCGTGGCCCTGGCCCCAGAGACCGAGGAGGTGGCCGCGCCCGAAGGGCGCATCGTCTCGGTCGCCCGGGTACGCGGCATGGGGATCTTCCTCGTCCTGCTGGCCATCATCATGTTCGGGCCCTTCGGGTTGAGCGTGGGCGCGCACGTCCACGCCACCTTCCTGCTCAGCGCCCCGCCCGCCACCGGCGTGGCTCCCCTCACCCTGCCGGTGCGCTGGGTGTCCGTGCCCCTGGCCCTGGTCTGCGCCGCCCTCGGCGCCACGCTGCTGGCGCGGCCGCACCGGCGCGGGACCTATGTCCTGTTCGCTCTGGGCGTCGTGATCTTCTTGTGGTCGTTCCTGAGCTGGACAGCGCGGGGCGGGGAGCTCAACTTCGTCGACTTGCTGCTGGAGTCCCTGGCCTACGCCACGCCTCTGCTCTACGGGTCGATGTCGGGCATGATGTGCGAGCGCTCCGGGGTCGTCAACATCGCCATCGAGGGCCAGTTCCTGGCCGGCGCCTTCCTGGGGGCGATGATCAGCAGCGCCACCAGCAACCTGTGGCTGGGCGTGTTGGCCGGCGCCGTCGCCGGCGCCATCTTCGGCGGCCTGCTCGCCTTCCTGGCCCTGCGCTATGGCGCCGACCAGATCATCGTCGGCGTGGTCATCGTGGCCTTCTGCACCGGGTTGACCAACTTCCTGACCGAACAGGTGCTGAGCCCGGACCAGAACCTCAACCAGGGCCTCACCTTTTCGCCGTTCGGGATCCCGCTGCTGGACAAGATCCCCGTGCTCGGCCCGGCGCTGTTCAACCAGAACTACTTCTTCTACGGCGCTATCGTGCTGCTCGTGCTGCTGCACGTGGGCCTGTTCAAGACCCGCTGGGGCCTGCGGTCACGAGCCGTGGGCGAGCACCCCCGGGCGGCCGAAACGGTGGGCATCCACGTGCTGTCCGTGCGCTACCGCAACGTGGTCCTGGGCGGTGTGATCGCCGGCATCGGCGGCGCCTGGTTCACGATCGGGAACGTCGGGGAGTTCTCCGCCGAAATGACGGCCGGCCTCGGCTACGTGGCGCTGGCGGCCATGATCTTCGGGCGCTGGCGGCCCTTCGGAGCCCTCGGGGCGGCGCTGCTGTTCGGCTTCTCCGTCTCGCTGCAGAGTTTCCTGGCCGTGCTCAACGTGGGCATCCCGTCCCCGTTCCTGTCCATGGCCCCTTACGTCATCACCATCGCCGTGGTCTCCGGGCTCGTCGGGCGGGTCCGGCCACCAGCGGCAGACGGAGTCCCCTACAGCCGGGAGTGAAGCGCAGCACCGGTACTACTCCCAGGAGCGGGCACCGGGCGAGGCCACCACCCGGGCGGCGGCGGCCAGAGCAGCCCGTAGCACGGTTCCCGGTTCCTCGCCGCGCAGGCGCCCGGCGAGGAAGGTCCCCGTGAAGGCGTCGCCGGCCCCGGTCGTGTCGACGACGGCGGCCCGGTCGGCGGGACAGTGGAGCAGCTCGGTCCCCGGCCCCGAGAACAGCGCACCGTCCGCCCCGAGGGTCAGCGCGACCTCACGGTAGTGCCGGCGCAAGCCGGCCAGGACCTCCTCGGGCCGGCGGGCGCCGGTCAGGGCCCGGCCCTCATCGAGGTTGGCGCAGCACCAGTCGACCCCCTCGGTCCAAGCGACGAACGCCCCCTGGCCGACGCCGGCCAGAGGCCCGGCGGAGCAGGGGTCGACCGAGCGCGTCATCCCGGCGCCGGCGGCGAGCTCGAGAGCGGCCCGTGCTGCCGGCCGGGTGGCCTCGTCGAGCAGCTCATAGCCCGAGAGGTGGAGGTGGCGGCCGGCAACGAGCAGCCCGGGACCGAGGTCCCGCTCGGCGAGGTGAAGGTTGGCACCCCGGTCGGTGAGCATCGAACGCTGCCCCGAAGCGTCGATAACGGCGACGACCACCCCGGTCTGCTGCCCGGGAGCTACCCTCAGGTGCGCCTTGACCCCTGCTACCGCCAGGGCGCGGGCGGCGGCGCGACCAAGCTCGTCGTCGCCGATCACGGCGATGAGGTGCACCTGCGCTCCGGCGGCGGCGAGGGCAACGGCCTGGTTGGACGCCGAGCCGCCCGGCGTGAGGGTGATGCGGGACGGGGTGTCGCTGCCCCGGTTGAAAGGGCCGAGAGGGTGGACAACGACGTCGACGATGACGTCCCCGACCACGATGACCACCGGGCCAGGAGGGCGATTTGGCGGCGGCTCGGGGAGCTCCACGCCCCGAGCAGTGTAATGTCGACGGCGTGCCCACCGGAGGGGACTCGGCCGTGCTGGGCGTCCCCGGTCCCGTGCCGGACTGGCCTGTGCCGGACTGGGCGGTGCTGCGTGATGCCGCTGACGCTGTCGCGGCGCGGGCCTATGCGCCCTACTCGGGCCTGAGGGTCGGCGCCGCCGGGCTGTGCGACGACGGTCAGGTCGTCACCGGGTGCAACGTCGAGAGTGCCTCGTTCGGCCTCACCCTCTGCGCCGAGTGCGGGCTCGTCTCCGCTCTTGTCGCCCACGGTCGTGACCGGCTGGTGGCCGTCAGTGTGACCGCCGCCGACGGGCGGCCGCTGGCGCCCTGCGGCCGTTGCCGGCAGCTGCTCATAGAGCATGGTGGGCCTGAACTGCTCGTCGATGGCGGCCCAAAGGCTCCGCCGCGGCGCCTGGGCGATATGCTCCCCGAGGCTTTCGACCGCTCCGAGCTGGAGGTCCGACGCGGACCAGGGGGGACCGAGCCGGCGAGCCGCGCCAGCACGGCGCGGGCGGCACGATGACCCTGGGGGGCCAGACCGTAGGCCATTTCGACGCCGTCGACGTCATCCGCACCAAGCGGGACGGCGGCGAGCTCGCCGACGAGGAGATCCGCTGGCTCATAAACGCTTACGGGGCCGGCGCCATCCCCGACGAGCAGGTCTCCGCCTGGTTGATGGCCGTTTACTTCCGGGGCATGTCGCCCCGCGAGTTGGCTTGCCTTACCGGCGCCATGGTCGCCTCCGGGGACGTCATGGACATGTCCGGGCTGTCCCGGCCGAGCGTCGACAAGCACTCGACCGGCGGCGTCGGGGACAAGGTCTCCCTCGTCCTGGCCCCGCTGCTGGCTTCGCTCGGCGCGGCCGTGCCTCAGCTGTCGGGCCGGGGCCTGGGCCACACGGGCGGGACCCTCGACAAGCTCGAGGCCATACCTGGCTGGCGGTCGCAGCTCAGCACCGCGGAGGTGCTGGCTCAGCTCGAGTCTGTGGGCTGCGTCATATGCGCGGCGGGCGCCGCTCTGGCCCCGGCCGACCGCCGGCTCTACGCCCTGCGGGACGTCACCGGCACCGTGGAGTCCGTACCCCTCATCGCCTCCTCGATCATGTCGAAGAAGATCGCCGAGGGTACGTCCGCCCTCGTGCTCGATGTGAAGGTAGGGTCGGGCGCCTTCATGGCGGAGCGCGACCGGGCCGCGGAACTGGCCCGGGCGATGGTGGAGATCGGCCACAGCGCCAACATGAAGGTGGCGGCGCTGCTCACGGCGATGGACGTCCCGCTCGGTCGAACGGTCGGCAATGCCGTCGAGGTGACCGAGGCGGTCGACGTCCTGGAAGGCAGAGGCCCCACCGACCTGGTGGAGGTCACGGTGGCCCTGGCCGAGGTGATGCTCGAGCTGGCCGGCCTCACCGGCGACCCCCGCCGGGTGCTCGAGGACGGCTCGGCCCTGGGCACCTGGAGGGCCATGGTCAGGGCCCAGGGCGGCGACCCCGACGCCGCGCTGCCAGTTGCCGCGGTGACCGAGCCGGTGCGGGCGGAGCGGTCCGGGTACCTCGGCCATCTCGAGGCGCGCGCCGTCGGCGTGGCCGCCTGGCGCCTGGGCGCCGGACGGGCCCGGAAGGAGGACCCCGTCAGCGCCGGCGCCGGGGTGCGCTGCCTGGTCAAGCCGGGCGAGCCGGTGGAAAAGGGCCAGCCCGTGCTGGAACTGCTCACCGACGACCCGGGGCGCCTGGAGCGCGCCCGTCAGGCGCTGCGGGGAGCGGTCGAGATCAGCCCTGAGGCCCCCGCCGCAAGGCCCGGCTCGCTCGTACTCGAGCGGGTGGGCTGAGCTCGACGGTGCAGAGCGCGGCTCCCAGCCTCGAGCAGATCCGCCGGGCGCCGAAGGTGCTCCTCCATGACCATCTCGACGGCGGCCTGCGGCCGGCCACCTTGGTCGAGCTGGCGGCGGCCAGCGGTTACGCGGGCCTCCCGACCGACGACCCCGAGGAGCTGGGACGGCGGTTCGTGGCTGACGCGTCTCGCCGGGACCTCGTGCGCTACCTGGAGGGCTTCACCCACACGGTGGCGGTGATGCAGACGCCAGAGGCCCTCGAGCGCGTCGCCCGCGAGTGCGTGGAGGACCTGGCCGAAGACGGGGTCGTGTACGCCGAGGTCCGCTTCGCCCCTGAGCTCCACACCGAGACCGGCCTGCACCTCGAGGCCGTCGTCGAGGCCGTGCTGGCGGGCTTGGACGGCGGGATGGACCAGGCTCGGGCCGCCGGCCGGCAGATAGTGGTGAGGGCCCTGCTCACCGCCATGCGCACGGCCGCCCGCTCCCTGGAGATCGCCCGCTTGGCGGTCCGCTACCGCGACGCGGGGGTGGCGGGATTCGACGTGGCCGGGCCCGAGGCGGGCTATCCCCTAGTCCCTCATCTCGAGGCGTTCCGCCTGGTCCAGCGGGAGAGCTTTCACGCCACGGTGCACGCCGGGGAGGCCTTCGGGCTGCCGTCGATCTGGCAGGCGCTGCAGCTGTGCCGGGCCGAGCGGCTGGGCCACGGGGTGCGCATCCTGGACGACATCACGCTGGGCCCGGACGGCGGGGTCGCCCTCGGCCGGTTGGCCAGCTACGTCCGGGACTGCCGGGTCCCCCTCGAGCTCTGCCCGACCTCCAACGTCCACACCGGCGCGGCCGCCAACCTGGCCGAACACCCCATCGGGCTGCTCCGCAAGCTCGGCTTCCGGACCACCATCAACACCGACAACCGGTTGATGAGCGGGGTGAGCCTGTCTTCGGAGACGGCCCGCTGCGCCGAGGTCTTCGGGTGGGGATGGTCGGATCTCCGGTGGTTGTCGATCAACGCCATGAAGAGCGCCTTCTGCGACTTCGACGAGCGCTTGGCGCTGATCAACGGGCTCATCAAGCCCGGCTACGACGCTCTGGCGGCGGAGGCCGCCTTCCGGGTCTCAAGCCCGGGACGCCCGGGCTAGGGCCGCACTAGAGTGAGCTAGCCGTGAGCCATCCTGAGTTGCTCGAGCGCCACCGCAAGGTCATGCCGTCATGGCTGTCGCTTTATTACGACGAGCCTTTGGAGCTCGTGGCCGGCAAGGGCTGCGTGGTCACCGACGCCGAGGGGCGGGACTACCTCGACTTCTTCGGGGGCATCCTGACCACGATGACCGGGCACGCCGTACCCGAGGTGGTGGAGGCGATCCGAGAGCAGGCGGGCCGCATCTTGCACACCTCGACGCTGTACCTCGTCCGCCCCATGGTCGAGCTGGCCGAAAAGATAGCGGCATTGTCGACGGTCCCGGACGCCAAGGTCTTCTTCGTGAGCTCGGGCACCGAGGCGACGGAGGCCGCGCTCCTGCTGTGCTGCGGCGCCCGGCGGTCCAACCAGGTGCTGGCCCTGCGCAACAGCTACCACGGGCGGTCCTTCACGGCCATGGCAGTCACCGGGAACCGGAGCTGGTCGGCTTCGAGCCTGAGCCCGCTGCAGGTGAGCTATCTCCACAACGGGGACCGCCGCCGAGGGCCCTTCGCCGGGCTCGGTGACCAGGAGCTCAATGCCGCCTGTGCCGCCGACCTGCGCCAGGTCATCGAGACGACCACCGCGGGGGACGTCGCCTGCCTGATCGCCGAGCCCATTCAGGGCGTGGGCGGCTTCGTCGTACCACCTGACGGGTTCTTCGCCGCCCTGAAAGAGGTCCTCGACGAGTACGGCATCCTTTTTGTCTCCGACGAGGTACAGACGGGCTGGGGGCGCACCGGCGAGCACTTCTGGGGCTTCCAGGCGCACGGGGTCACGCCCGACCTGCTGACCTTCGCCAAGGGCCTCGGCAACGGGATGGCGATCGCCGGCGTGGTGGGCCGGGCCGACCTCGTCGACTGGGTGCGGGCGAGCTCGATCTCGACTTTCGGCGGTAACCCGCTGGCGACGAGCGCGGCCCTCGCCAACCTTGACTACTTGCTCTCCCACGACCTCCAGGCCAATGCCCAAGCCGTCGGGTCCTTCCTCCTCGAGGGCCTGGGCCGCCTCGCCGAGGGTAACGACACCGTCTGGGACGTCCGGGGCAAGGGCCTGATGATCGGCGTCGAGCTCGTGGAGCCCGGTACGGCTGCTCCCTCCCCCAAAGCTGCCGGCCTCGTCCTCGAAGAGGCCCGGGCCCGGGGCGTCCTGATAGGCAAGGGCGGTCTTTACGGGAACGTGCTGCGCATCGCGCCGCCGTTGTCGGTGAGCCGCCAACAGGCCGAGGAGGCGCTGGCCGTGCTCGGCGACGCGCTCCAGGCCGCCGGCCACGCGGCCCGCTCCTCCGGTGGCGCCCGCTAGGTCCGAGAGGAGTACCCGCCCCATGCCCGAGGTCGTACGAGCGGCCCTCGTCCAGTCCCGCTGGACGGGGGACAAGAAGTCAATGGTCGAGGCCAACGTCGCCCTCGCCCGCCAAGCGGCGGCAGAGGGCGCTCGGGTCGCCTGTTTCCAGGAGATCTTCTCCGGCCCCTACTTCTGCCAGGTGCAGGACCCGGCCTACTTCGACCTGGCCGAACCGGTCCCGGACGGCCCCACCGTCGAACTGATGCGGGAACTGGCCCGGGAGCTCGGCATGGTGCTCATCGTGCCCGTGTTCGAAGAGGAGCAGGCAGGCGTCTATTACAACTGCGCCTTCGTGGTCGACGCCGATGGCACCTACCTCGGCAAGTACCGCAAGACCCATATCCCCCAGGTCCAGGGATTTTTCGAGAAGTACTACTTCCGCCCCGGCAACCTCGGCTACCCCGTGTTCCAGAGCGCGGTCGGGCCGATCGGGGTCTACATCTGCTACGACCGCCACTTCCCCGAGGGCTGGCGGGCTTTGGGCCTGGCCGGGGCGCGCATCGTGTTCAACCCCTCGGCCACCAGCCGCAGCCTCTCCCAGTACCTGTGGCGTCTCGAGCAGCCGGCGGCGGCCGTCGCCAACGAGTACTTCGTCGGCGCCATCAACCGGGTCGGCGTAGAGCCCCTGGGCGACGACGACTTCTACGGGGGCTCGTACTTCGTCGACCCCCGTGGCCAGCTCGTCGGGGACGCCGCCCCCGACGACAGCAGTGCCGTAGTAGTGCGTGACCTCGACATGGACCTCCTGGTCGAGGTGCGCCAGACCTGGGCCTTTTACCGCGACCGCAACCCGGCCGCCTATGCCCCTCTGGTCCAACCCTGAACCCGGCCTGGTCCACCCTGAAGTCGGCCTTGCTCGACCCCCAACGCGGAAGGAGCCCCAGGTGCGCACTCTGATCTCGGGAGGAACGGTCGTCGGCCCGACCGGCGCGCAGGCCGCCGATGTCCTGGTGGAGGACGAGCGCATCGTGGCTCTCGCCGCCCCCGGTTCGCAGGTCGTGACCGCTTTTGCCGAGGGCGCCCGGGTCATCGACGCTTCCGGGCGCCTGGTCGTGCCGGGCGGGATCGACGTCCACACCCATATGGACCTGCCCTTCGGCGGGACGTACTCCTCGGACACCTTCGAGACCGGTACCCGGGCCGCGGCCTGGGGTGGGACGACCACCATCGTGGACTTCGCCGTGCAGCGGAAAGGGGAGGCGCTGCGGCCCGGCCTCGACGCCTGGCTGGCCAAGGCGGAGGGCAACTGCGCCATCGACTACGGCTTCCACATGATCGTCTCGGACGTCAACGAACAATCGTGCCAGGAGATGGACGTGCTCGTCGACGAGGGGGTGACGAGCTTCAAGCTCTTCATGGCCTACCCCGGGGTCTTCTACTCCACCGACGGTGAGATCCTCCGGGCCATGCAGCAGGCACGGACCAACGGGGCCACGATCATGATGCACGCCGAGAACGGCATCGCCATCGACCTGCTGGTGTCCCAGGCCTTGTCCCGGGGAGAGACCGCCCCCCGCTTTCACGCCAGCACGCGCCCGGACGAGCTCGAAGCCGAGGCGACGAGCCGCGCCATCGCCCTGGCCAAGGTGACAGGGGCGCCCCTCTACATCGTGCACCTCACCACCACCGGCGCCATGGAAGCAGTCGCCGAGGCGCGCGGCCAGGGCCAGAACGCTTTTGCCGAAACTTGCCCCCAGTACCTTTTCCTATCGGCCGACGACCTGGCCCGTGAGGGCTTCGAAGGGGCGAAGTACGTCTGCTCCCCGCCGCTGCGCGCCCGTGAGCACCAGGCCAACCTCTGGCGCGGGTTACGCACCGACGACTTGTCGGTCGTCTCGACCGATCACTGCCCGTTCTGCTTCAAGGAGCAAAAAGAGCTCGGTAAGGAGGACTTCTCCAAGATCCCCAACGGCATCCCGGTGGTCGAGCACCGCATCGACCTCACCTACCAGGGGGTAGTGACGGGCGAGATCACCCTGCCGCGCTGGGTCGAGGTCAACGCCACGACACCGGCCCGGATGTTCGGCCTCTACCCGAGGAAAGGGGTGCTGGCGCCGGGGTCCGACGCCGACATCGTCCTCTACGACCCGAGCGCCACCCAGACCATCTCCTCGACGACGCACCACATGAACGTCGACTACTCGGCCTTCGAGGGCTTGGCGATCACGGGCCGAGTCGACACGGTGATGTCCCGGGGGAGGCTCGTGATCGAGGCGGGCCGGTACGTCGGCGACAAAGGTCACGGGCGCTACCTGCCCAGGAAGACCAACGAGTACCTGCTTTGAGCCTGATCGGAGAGCCGTGAACTTCGGCGTGGTGCTCCAGACTGACCCACCGGCTCGAGACGTGGTCGAGCTGGCGCAGCTGTCGGAGTCGCTCGGCTTCAGCTACGTGTGGACCTTCGACTCGCCCGTGCTCTGGCAGGAGCCGTTCGTCATCTACTCGCAGATCCTGGCCACCACCAAGTCGGTCATGGTGGGCCCGATGGTGACCAACCCGCTGTCGCGCAACTGGGCCGTCACCGCCTCACTGTTCGCCACCCTCAACGAGATGTACGGCAACCGCACCGTCTGCGGGATCGGCCGGGGCGACTCCGCCGTCCGCGTGCTCGGAGGTGTCCCGGCCAGCCTGGCCACTCTGGGCCGCGCCATCGACGCCATCAAGGACCTGGCCGAAGGGCGACGAGCCCAGGTCGGCGCCGCCTCGGTGACCATCCCCTGGGTCCGCGACGGCCACCTGGAGGTGATGATGGCCGCTTACGGGCCCCGTGCCCTCGAGCTCGCCGGCCAGCGGGCCGATGGGCTGATCCTCCAGATAGGTGACCCCTTCGTTGTCGGTTGGGCCATCGGCGTGGCCCGGGCGGCGGCGGCCGCCGCCGGGCGCGACCCAGCCGCGTTCAAGGTGTGCGTTGCCGCCCCCGCCTACGTGGGGGACGACCTACCGGCCCAGCGGGAGCAGCTGCGCTGGTTCGGGGGCATGGTGGGCAACCACGTGGCCGACATCGTCGAACGCTACGGCGCCGGTGCCGGTAGCGTGCCCGAGGCGCTGACCTCGTACATCGCTGGGCGCAAGAGCTATGACTACCGCCACCACGGCAAGCCCGGCAACCCGACGACTGACTTTGTGCCCGACGAGGTCGTCGACCGTTTCTGCCTACTCGGCCCCCTCCCGGCCCACCTGGAACGGTTGAGGGAGCTCCAGGCTCTAGGCGTAGACCAGTTCGCCATCTACCTGATGCACGACCAGAAAGAGGAGACGCTGCGGGCTTACGCCCGAGAGCTCCTGCCCGCCTTCGCGAGGTAGTCTTCCCAGCCGTGGGCACCCCCTTGGACGCGGTCGAGCCCTTCGCCGTCGCTGAACAGGCCGCCGAGGAACTCGTGCTCCGGCTCGGAGCGCGTCCCGAAGTGGCGCTCGTCCTCGGCTCGGGGTGGCGGCCGGCGGCCGAGGCCCTCGGGCCAGCCGACGCCGAATGCCCGATGGCCGGGCTCACCGGCTTCGTGACACCGACTGTGCCCGGGCACCAGGGAGCCGTGAGGTCGCTGCGCGTGGGCGGCCGCCAGGTGCTGGTGCTGCTGGGCCGGTCTCATTTTTATGAAAGCCGTTCGCCCGCCCAGGTGGTGCACGCCGTGCGCACGGCGGTGATCGCCGGGGCGAGCGTGGTCGTGCTGACCAATGCTGCCGGCGCGGTCAACCCCGTGCTCCGTCCCGGGCAGGTCGTGCTGGTACGCGACCACCTCAACCTCACCGGCGCCTCGCCCCTGTCGGGGGCAGGACCACCGCCGCCTTACCGGTCGCCTTTTGTAGACCTGACAGACCTGTACTCGTCCCGGCTCCGCCGGCTGGCCCGGACGGTCGACCCGAGCCTGGCCGAGGGAGTGTACGCCGCCCTCCCCGGCCCCCATTACGAAACACCGGCCGAGATCGCCATGCTGCGGTCGGCGGGCGCCGACCTGGTCGGCATGTCGACCGCCCTCGAGGCGATCGCGGCACGGCACCTCGGCGCCTCGGTCCTCGGGCTGTCCCTGGTGACCAACCTCGCCGCCGGGGTCTCGCCCGCGCCGCTCGACCACGCCGAAGTGCTCGCCGCCGGTAGGGCCGCCGTACCGGTCCTCGGCCGCCTCCTCGCCGCCCTGTTGCCGTCGCTGTCCCGGCCATGAGCCAGGACGCGTTACCGGCCACCGAAGGCACCGTGCTGCCCGCCGACCTGGTGGCCCGGGTAACGGCATGGGTGGCCGAAGACCCCGACCCGGGGGCGCGGGCCGAGCTCAGAGCCTTGCTGGCGCAGGGGGACGAGGCCGGCCTGCGGGACCGCTTCGACCACCCGTTGGCCTTCGGCACGGCGGG
>JBEKNX010000116.1:0-11192 GCA_049522375.1 Acidimicrobiales bacterium
GACGCGGGGCTGCTGGGGCCAGCTGGGCGGCGGTCGAGCGTCCCCCGGCGGGACGGATCCGGCTAGTTGTTCCTTTCCGTGTTGCGCTGGGTCAGGCCGACAACCAGCCGGGAAGCCACGATGAAGATGAGCACGAGCACCACCAGTATGAGGGCGGCGTCGAAAGAGAGGTCCTGCTGGCCCTTGAAGGGTGAGTTGTAAAAGGTCCACACCGCGTAGGTGAGATAGCCGACCGGCGCGTGCGTGAGGTGCAGCGTCGGCAGGCTGTTGGTGAAGCCGGCCGTATAGAGCAAGGGGGCGGTTTCGCCGACCGAAATGGCCAATGCCACCAGCAAGCCCGTGGTGATGCCCGGGAGCGCCGCTTTTATAGTTATCCGGCTCAGGGAGCGCAGCGGGGACATGCCGAGGGCGTCGGCCCCCTCCCGGTAAGGCGTGGGCACCTGGCGCAACGCCGCTTCGGTGGCCTTGGCGATGTAAGGCACGGTCAGGGCCGAAAGCACGATAAGGGCGGCAGCCAGAGAGTACTGCCAGTGCAGGGCGATAACGAGGCCTATGTAGCCCACGTAGCCGAGCACGATGGACGGGATGCCGGCGAGGACCTCCGAGGCGCCGCGCAGTACGCTCCCGGCCGCTCCCTTGGCGTACTCGGCCAGGAAAATACCCGACAATATGCCGATGGTGCCGGCGAGGATGGCGACGCCAGCCACGATCAACAGCGTCCCGACGATCTCGTTGGCGAGCCCCCCACCGGTGGCCGTGGTCGACTCGGTGAGGACGCTCCAGTGCCAGACGGGCAAGGCCCGGCTGACAACGCCCCACAACAACCACACTATGGGCGTGGCGACCAGGGCGACGGCCACGAGACAGGCGCCCCAGCCACCGAGGTAGCCGGCTCTGCGGCGCCAATCAGGCCGGCCGTAGAGGTCGAAGGGAGCGGCGTCGGCGACCGGGTTAGGAGCAACGGGCGCAGCCATGGCTTATACCCCCCGTCCGACCGGTAGGGCGGTGCCCGCCACCCGGCGTACCAGGAGCCGGGCCCCGACGTTGGCCAGCAGGGTGATGACGGCCAGCACGAGCGCAAATTCGGCCAGCGTACGCAACTCGAAGCCGGTGCCGTCGCCGAGGGAGCCGTCGAGTTGCTGGACGATGGTGGAGGCGATGGTGCCGAAGGTGCCGAAGATGTTCACCGGCATCGTGGCCAAGGCCGAGCCCGAGACCATGGCCACGGCGATGGTCTCGCCCAGGGCACGGGCCAAGCCCAACACGGACGCACCGATGATCCCGGCCCGGATCCAGGGAAGGCTGACTTTTCGGGCCATTTCGAAGTCGTTCATGCCGAGCGCCAGCGCCCCCTCCTTGGGCAGGCGGGGCACCTGGCGCAACAGGTCCCTGGTGGTAGCGGCCACGATGGGGATGATCATCACCCCCAGGACAAGCCCGGCCGACAGCAGGCCTTCGCCATCGGGCACGTACCCGCGGAAAAAGCTGAGCACGGGGACGTCAGGGAAGTTTTTGGCGAATATAGGGTCGATATCGCGGCTCAGCCAGGGGCCGAAAGTCAGGATGCCCCAGAGGCCGAAGACGACGCTCGGGATGCCGGCCAGGACTTCCATAAAGATCCCTACGCCGTTGGAGACCCGCGCCGGGAGCTTCTCGACCACGGCTAGCGCTGCGCCTATGGAAACGGGCACGGCGAACACCACGGCGATGGCCGAACTGGCCAGGGTGCCGACGATGAGCGGAAGAGCGCCGTAGAGGGCGCCGACGGGGTGCAGCACCCCGTCGGTCTTGACCGCGGCCCCGTAGGTGCTGCCCGGCCGCCAGGCGGTGCGGGTCACGAAACCCCACCCGTTGTACTTGAGCGCCGGCCCTGCCTTGAAGGCCAGGACGGCCAGGATGGCGACAAGGGCGGCCAGCGGGACGATGGCCGCCACTGCGGTCACGCCCCGCAGCGCCGCCGTCTCCTGCGTCAACCACCTCCACAGCTGTTGGGGGGCGTTACGGTGCGGGCCGCCCATGGCGTCGGGGGCGGCCCCGGTGCTGCCCGGCGGTACTTGGTCCGGAGTGGTCAGAGTCATCGAGCCTTGCTCTCGGGTCCTTTTTGGTGGTGTTCAGCTGCCGGATCTTATGAGGGGGACGCACCCCGGGCCGTGGGCGCCCGGGCCAGCCAACGTGCTGCTTGTGCTCAGCCCGCGATCTGGGCGATCTGTTTTTGGGAAAGGTACCTGACGGCGGCCGGCAGGGGCTGGAAATTGACCTGGTCCAGGAACGAGCTGCTGCTGCCCTTGTTGGGGTCGACAGCCCAGTAGAGGAAGGCCTGTACAGCCTGCGCCACCTGGGTGCTGCTCTCCTTGGGCGGGATGATGCCGTACTCGTAGTTGACGATGGGATAGCCGTCGGGGGCCGAATCGTAGATCATCGACAGCGTCTCGTTCGGCGGCGTCTTGGCGGCCAGAGCCTCGGACTCGGCCAGGACCGTGGCCGGCGTGGGCAGCTCGTAGTTGTGGGAGGCGTTCTCAAGCTCGGCTAGGCCCAGCCCCGCCGCCTGTGCCTTCGCCTCGTAGCTGATGCCGATATAGGCGATGCAGCCCGGGGTGGCCTGGCAGCCCGTCAACATGCCGGCGTTGCCCGATTCGCCCAGGCTGTTGGAGATGGACGGGAAGCTGATGCTCGTCCCGTAGCCGATGCTGGCTCCCCAGCCACTGGGGTCGGCGGCGGAAAGATAGGAGCTGAAGATGAAAGTGTCACCGCTGCTGTCCGAGCGGTACAGGACCACGATCTTGTCCGCCGGTACGGCTAGGCCCGGGTTTAGGGCCAGGATGGCGGGGTCGTTCCAGACCGTGATCTTGCCCTGGTAGATGGCGGAGATGACCTGACCGCTCAACTTGACGTGCCCCCGGAAGAACGGGATGTTGTAGTTGATCATCTGGGCCGATATGGCCAGGGCGATGTTCTTCATGCCCGGGAACTGCGTCAGCTGGGAGTTCGACAGGTAAGCGTCTGAAGCACCGATGTTCACGACACCGCTAGCGGCGTCGGTGATGCCTTTTCCGGAGCCGCCGCCGCCCGCCACCAGGCCGATGCCCGGGTGCTGCTGGTGATAAGCGGTCGACCACAGCTCGAAGAGCGGCAAGAGGAGAGTGCTGCCCTCCTCGCTGATGCCTACCGACCCGTTCGGCGGGGTCTCATTGGTGACCGGTACCGGCGTCGTCGTGGTCGTCGGCTTGGGCTTGGGCTTTGCCTTCTTCTTGTCGATCTTGCCGGTGGCGATTTCTGGAGCGCGCCGGGTGCTGGCCGAGGCTCCCGCCGCCGAAACCGCCGCGGTGGTCCCCATGGCCAACATCCCGGTGGCGAGGGCGACGGCGCCGAGCAGGATGCGGCGCCGTCGGGTGGTGGAAGGTCGTGCGGAAATGGACATTTGGACGTGGTCCTCCTAAGGGCGCGCCTCTACAAGGGGCGGGTTCGAGCAGGGATAGTGGGCGCGGCGCCGCCCACTCTGAGTTGCTACCCGGCGCCGTTTCCCGGGCAGTTATTCAGCCCATGCGGCCGCTGACGTAGCGCGCCGTCTCGGGCTGTTTCGGGTCGTCGAAGAGCTCGGCTGTGCTGGTGAACTCCACCAGTTTCCCCTGGTAGAAGAAGGCGGTCCGGTCCGAGAGCCGGCGGGCCTGGCCCAGGTTGTGGGTGACGATGATTATCGTCAGGGCCGGTACCAGGCTGCGGATCATGGCTTCGATGTTCTCGGTGGTGACCGGGTCGAGCGAGGAAGTCGGCTCGTCCAGCAACAGGACTTCCGGGCCGATGGCGAGAGCGCGGGCCAGGCACAACAATTGCTGCTGGCCTCCCGACAGGTTGAACGGGGACGCGCCCAGCCGGTTGGAGACGGCGTCCCAGAGCCCAACCTCTTTGAGCCTCACCTCGACGATGTCGTGGTAGTGCTGCTTGTTGGCGATCCGGTGCGCCTTCACGCCGGAAAGGATGTTGGCGCCGATCGACATGGGGAAGGGGTTTGGCCGCTGGAAGACCATGCCGACGCGCCGGCGCAGGGCCATGAGCTGTACGCCGGGCGCGTAGATGCTCGACCCCTCCAGGAGCACCTCGCCCCGGTGCCAGGACTTGGCGACCCTGTCGTTCATCCGGTTCAAGGAGCGGAGGAAAGTCGTCTTGCCCGACCCGGTCGGCCCGATGAGGGCCGTGATGGCGCCCCGGGGGATGCCCAGGTTGAGACCGCCCAGGACGGTGGCCGAACCGAAGCCCAGGCTCAGGTCCCGGGCCTCCATGGTCGCCGGCCGCACGTCAGCGCCGACGACTACGGGGTCATCCGTGGCTGCCATTGTGGGCCTCAAGAAGGAGCTCATCGACCTTCGCGGCCGGACGGGCGCGGGAAAGATCTCACAGCACGGCAACTTTAGGGGGATCAATTGAACAGTGAGTTAACAAATAGTGACCACAGGGCCATAGGCCGATGAACTCTGCCGGGCTTCAACGTTCGGCCTGGTAGCGGTACCCGACGCCGCGTACCGTCACAATGCGTTTGGGGTCGGCGGCGTCATCTTCCAGTTTCGAGCGCAGGCGGCGCACGTGCACTTCCAGGCTCGTGCTGTCCGTGGGCGCCCCCGCGCCCCACAGGCGGCTGATGAGCGTGGCGCGGGGCAGGACGATGCCGGCGTTCTCCATCAGCAGCCCGAGCAGTTCGAACTCCCTGAGCGGCAAGTGCACCCGGGTGTCCCTCAGGGTGACCTCGTGGCTGTCGGGGTCCAGGCGCACCTCGCCCACCTGAAGAGCGCTCTGCTCCGTGCCGGTGTGGCCGCCCCAGCGCGGCGCCCGGCGCAGCACGGCCCTCACGCGGGCGACCAGCTCGGCCGGGCGCAGCGGGAGGGCCAGGTAATCGTCTGCCCCCGACGCCAGCGCCCTGGTCACCAGGTTCTCGTCGTTGGGCCCGATAAGCAGTACCGGGAAGCCCGGGTGCTCGCTCCACAGGCGCTCGCAGAAGGCCAGGCCGTCGCCTTCGAACCGCCCGTCCACCAGGGCGATGTCGGCCTGACCGGCGCCGACGGCGACCAGAGCGTCGTTGCTTTCGGTCGAGACCACCACCTCGAAGCCGGAACCCTCCAGGTCGCCGGGCAAGGCTCCTGCCCCGAGGGCGTGCACCACGATCACCCCGGTCCCGACCTTGGGCCGTAGCGCGTCCGGCGGCGCCTCGTTCACCTCGGACGCCTCCGATCGGAGCGGCCGGTGGCGGGCCCGCTTCGTACAGTTAGTGCGGCAACGATGTCCCCAGTGTCAACCGCCAAGCTGACCGGACCGCGACTTTTGGGTTAACGGCAGGTGACCGTGGGGTTAAAGCCTGGCCTAAGCGCTTACTAACCTCATTGCCGGACCATCACGAACAGTAACGATGCCGTGGCCACGATCTTGCCGGCGACGCTGGCGGTGCCGTGGCCCTTGCCGGCCATGGCGCCGAGTTGGTCGAGCTCCACTGCCATCTCCAGGGTGTCGCCGGGGACGACCTGCCGGCGGAAGCGGGCCTTGTCGATCCCGCCGAACAGGGGTAGGTACCCGGAGAAACGGGTGTCGCTGAGCACGGCGATCCCGCCCAGCTGCGCCAGGGCTTCGACCATCAAGACCCCGGGGAGGGTGGGGCGACCGGGGAAGTGGCCCTGGAAGAAGGCTTCTTCACCGGTTAGGCGCCACCGGCCGTGAGCAGACCGTCCCGGCTCGAGCGCGGTCACCTCGTCAACGAAAAGGAACGGGGGGCGATGGGGGAGCACCCCCGAGGGCTGGGGCAGGCGCGGCCCGTCGCCACTCGAGGCCGCTGTCAATGCCCCATCCCCAGGCCGCCGTCGACGGGCACGACGGCGCCCGTGACGTAGCCGGCCTCGTCCGAGGCCAGCCAGCGCACAAGGGCGGCAACTTCGCCCGGGCGGCCGAAGCGCTTCATCGGCACTTGGCCCAGGACCTCGCTTCGCCTGGCGTCGCTCAGCGCGGCCGTCATGTCGGTCTCGATGAAGCCCGGGGCGACCACGTTCACGGTGATGTTCCGCCCGCCGATCTCCCTGGCCAGGCTGCGGCCAAAACCCACCAGGCCGGATTTGGAGGCGGCGTAGTTCACCTGCCCGGCTGCGCCGGAAAAGGCCACGACCGACGAGATCAGGATGACACGGCCCTTCCGGGCCCGCAGCATCCTGGGAAGCGCCCGGCGCACGACCCGGAATGTACCCACGAGGTTGGTGTCGAGAACGCGCCCGAACGACGCCTCGTCCATCTGCAGCAGCAGCTTGTCGTCGTTTACCCCGGCGTTTGCCACCAGCACTTCGATGGTGCCCAGCCCGGCTTCAACGGCCCCCACGGCTTGGTCGACCGAGGCGGTGTCAGTCACGTCGCAGGCCACGGTGAAAAGGTCGTCGACCGGTCCCGAACGAGCCGTCACCGCCACCCTGTCCCCCGCGGCGGCGAAGGCCCCGGCGATGGCCCGGCCGATGCCGCGGTTGCCCCCCGTGACCAGGACGACCCGCCTGGCGCCATCGGCCTGTGGAGTGCTCTCCCGGGGCGGGCCGGCCGCGCCTTCCACTTGGCCCGGCACCTATATCCCCACGGCGTGGAACCCACCGTCGACGTGCACGATCTCGCCGGTGGTGGCCGGGAACAAGTCGGAGAGAAGAGCGACGCACGCCTTGGACACTGCGCTCGAGTCATTGATGTCCCAACCGAGCGGCGCCCGCTCGCCCCAGACGTCGTCCAGCTGTGAGATCCCCGGTATGGCGCGGGCGGCGACGGTGCGGACCGGCCCGGCCGCCACGAGGTTGACGCGCACCTGGTACTTGCCCAAGTCCCTGGCCAGGTACCGGGCGGTGGCCTCGAGGGCCGCCTTGGCCACGCCCATCCAGTCATAGCCCGGCCAGGCGACGGCGGCATCGAAGTCGAGGGCGACGACCGAACCTCCCCCGGCCGCCTGCAAAAGAGGCAACAGGCCCACGGAAAGGGACTTGAGAGAGTAAGCCGAGATCTCCAGGGCCACGCGCACGTCTTGCCAGGGAGCGGCCAGGAACCCCCCACCCAGGCAAGACTGTGGAGCGAAGCCGATCGAGTGCAACACGCCGTCCACTGCGCCCCAGCGCTGCTCGAGGTCGGCGACCACCGCGGCCAGGTGCTCGGGGACGGTGACGTCAAGTTCGAGCACGTCAGGAGGCACGGGGAGGTGCTTGGCCACTCTCTTGGTGAGAGAAAGCCCGCGGCCGAAGTTGGTGAGCACTATCTGGGCGCCTTCGCGTTGAGCCAGGTCTGCCACTCCATAGGCGATCGAGTCGTCGGTGAGGACGCCCGTGACGAGGAGCCGTTTGCCTTGTAGAAGTGACATGGAGGGAAACGTTACTGGCCTCACCTGGTCGCCGCCGGGCCGAGAGCCAGGTGGCGAAGATCCCCGTCCCGGCGACCGCTCGGCTAGCCTCTGTCCCGATGGAAGGCAAAGAGATGGGCCGTGAGGAGGCTTTCACCACCTTTAAGGGCTGCGTGGCCGAGGTCTTGGACATAGACCCGGCGCAAGTGACCCCCGAAGCACGCTGGGCGGAAGACTTGGATGCCGACAGCCTCGCCGTAGTGGAGATCACCCTGGCGCTCAACGATGCGTTTTCTATTCGGCTGCCCGATGTGGACCCCAGCAAGTTGAGCACCGTGGGCCAGGCTTTTGACATCGTGGCCGAGCTGGTCGGGGTCTGACTAGCTGTTCCTGGACAGGTAACGGTCCCGGGCCTCCTCGACGATCCTCTCGGCCACTTCCCGGGACCGCCATCCTCCTGGCGTCGTGCCGGTCTCATGGTCCGCCTCGTACTTGTTGCGCGTGCCCTTGGGGATCTCGACCACTACCTCTATGTCCATCGCCTCATGGTAGACCTGGTCGGGTGCCGTACAGACGTGGCTCAGAAGGCCCTGGGGGGGCCGTGATCGTGGTCGGGAGCCTCAACTACGACCACGTCGTCACTGTCGACCGGCTCCCCGAACGGGGCCAGACGGTCAGCGGGCGGGGCTACATTTCGGTGCCGGGCGGCAAAGGCCTCAACCAAGCCGTCACTGCCTCGCGGCTGGGCGCCCAGGTGTCGATGATCGGCTGCCTGGGCGACGACCCCGCCGGCGCGTTACTGCGCGAGGTCCTGACGCGAGAGGGCGTCCAAGCCGCTACGGTGCGTACCGTCGCCGGCCGGCCCAGCGGCACAGCCCTGATAACCGTCGAACGGGGCGGCGCCAACACGATCGTTGTGGCCGCGGGGGCGAACGGGGAGCTCGGCGGGCAGGACGTGGGAGCGGCCCGGCCCCTGTTCGGTCCGGCCTCAGTGGTGCTGGCTCAAATGGAGGTGCCCTGGCCCGCCGTGGAGGCGGCGTTGCGCCTGGCCCGGACAGTGGGGGCTCGCACCGTACTGAACCCCTCACCGGCGCCCGGGCCCCTTCCCGGGCCCCTTCTCGCCCTAGTCGACGTGCTGGTGCCTAACGAAACCGAAGCTCTGGCTATGACCGGCTGCTCCGCGCCGGGGGAGGCCGCCAGGCGGTTACTGACCGAGGGCTGCGGCGCCGCCGTGGTGACGTTGGGCGAGCGGGGGGCACTTCTGGCCGAGCCCGGGCGAAGCCCCCTGAGCGTCCCGGCCTACCCCGTCCCGGCGCTGGACACGACGGCGGCGGGCGACGCCTTCTGCGGGACGCTCGCCGCGTCCCTGGCCGCAGGCGGCAGCTTGCTCGAGGCGGTGCGGCGTGGTTGTGCGGCCGGTGCGGTGGCGACGACGGTGATGGGCGCCCTGCCGAGCCTGCCGACGGCGGCACAAGTCGACCGGTTGCAGCTCCTGGGTTCTCGTCACCCCAGGGTGGAAGAGTGACAGCGACATGCGAGCACCGCCAGGCCCGGGCGCGCCAGCCACGTACTACGGGCTATGTACGTCCTGCGGCCAGCCCGCTTACCGGGCGAGCGCCCCGGGCGGCGGAGGCGTCACCGCCACGCCCGTCTGCCGGAACTCCTGGTGTGGCCGGCCGGGGCGCCCGCTCGGGGCCGTTTATGCGGTCGGCAGCTACGACGGTGCGCTGAGAAAGGCCATCGTCTCCTACAAGTACAGTGGCGACCTGCGGTGGGCGAGGACCTTCGCACGGCTCCTCCACGGCTTCTTGCGACGGCACGCCACGTGGTTCGAGGAGTTCGGTGTGGTCTGCCCGGTCCCCACCTTCTTGGGCCCGGGGGCTCATCGGTCGTGGGGCCATGTGGAGCTCATATGCGCCGAGCTCGCCTGGTCGGCAGGCGGCGAATGGCCAGTTGAGAGCCTCGTCGCCAAAGTGGCCGAGACCGAGCCGATGAGCGCCAAAGGGTGGCCGCGACGCCGGCAAATAGCCAGACAGCTGGCGACGGGGGCGTTCGTGGTCCCCGTCCCTGCTGACGTGGACGGCCGACGGGTCCTGGTGGTCGACGACGTGTGTGCCTCTGGCGAGACGCTGCTCTCGGCCGGGGAAGCATTGAGACGGGCAGGGGCAGCGGAGGTCAGTGCCGTCGTCCTGGCTCGGGCGCGTTGGCGTCCCGGCGGCCCGCGCCTGTGGTGAGCACAGCGTTCGTTGTAGGGACCGGCCGGACAAGCCCAAACTGTTGGCCGGTCGCCACGCCCTAATGTCGGAGCGTGCCCGAAGACCTCGTCGAACTGCCGGACAACCTCATCGAACTGGTGGTGTCCGAAGTGCGGGCGGCCGTCCCCATGAGCCCGGGGCAGGAAGCGGGCCTGGCCGTCCTGGCCGAGCCAGACGAGCCATTCCGGTGCCTGTACATCTACATAGGTCAGGCAGAGGCACGTGCCATTCAAGCCGGCCAGCGCGGCATCCAACCGCCGCGGCCTTCCACCTGGGACCTGTTCTTGTCGGCGGTGACGCGGCTGGGCGGGAAACTGGGCAAGGCGGTCATAAACGGTGTCGAGGAGTCGAGGCACTTCTATGCCTGCCTAGAGCTCGTCAGGGAGGACCAGGTCGAGCTTCTTGCCTGCCGGCCCTCTGACGCGATCGCCCTAGTTGTCCGCTCCCCCGGGTCGTCCCTTTATGCCACCGAGGAAGTCATGGCCGCGGCGGGACGCCTTCCCGACCTACCGGCGACCTCCTAACGCGGCTGCCGGTTACAAGGCGGCACCAGCCTTCCGGTTTTTCCGGCGTCCGGTCGAGCCGGTCGTTCGCCGGTTCGCAGGCCTTCTTCTGACGCTGTAATAGTTATGGAAATGGCCGACCCTGATGCGAGCGGACCTTCGCCGCCCGCGTGGCCATCCACTCCAGCACCGGCCACTCCAGCACCGGGTTGGCCGGCGCCCCTGGGCTGGTCGCCGCCGTCATCTCCAGGGCAGGCACCCCCAGGCGCACCGGCGCCACCTCCAGGCTGGCCCTCGGTCTCGGCCGGGAGCTGGTCCACCTCGCCCCCGTCCTGGGCGCAGCCCACCCCCGGGGGGGCGCCCGCCCCACCACCCTGGGCCGGCGGGGGGGACGACTTCTCCAGGCCGGCCAGGCTTAAGGCGGGCAACGCCCGCACGGGCCCGCTGCCGCTCCACCCCATGAGCTTCGGCGACATCATCGACGGCGTTTTCAGGCTGCTGCGGGCCAACGCCAGGACCTTGGCCCCGCTGCTCCTGGCCGTGGCGGTGCCCTTCGAGGTCCTGAGCGCCTACGCCAGCCGCAACTCGGCCGGGCTGAGCCAAGTGCTGTCCAACCTGACCGACCTGCAGAACCGGCAGTTCTCCCTGTCGACGACGGACCTCGTACTCAGCCTGCTGGCCGAACTGGGGATCTTCATTATGACCCCAGTCGTGGCCGGCGCCGTCTGCCGCACCGTGGCGATCTCCTACGTCGGCGAGCAGCCGGGTACCCGGCAGGTGGCCAAGCTCGGTGCCCGCCGGCTGGTGGCTCTGGTGGTCGCCAGCCTCCTTGTCCACGTGCTGGAGGCGCTGGCGGCCCTGCTGTGCCTGCTCCCCGCCCTTGTCGTGATGGCGCTGTTCGTCCTCACCGCCCCCGCCATCGTCCTCGAAGGCCTCGGGCCGGTGGCCGGGATGCGCCGGAGCTGGAGGCTGGTGAAGAGGCGGTTCTGGCCGGTGCTGGGCACGGCACTATTGGGTGGTCTGATGGCGAGCCTGGCGGTGAGCCTCGTCGGGTTGCTGCCTGATGCCCTGGCCGCGCTGGCCTCCCCCCATGTGCGCGCC
>JBEKNX010000117.1:0-12236 GCA_049522375.1 Acidimicrobiales bacterium
CGGCCGCCCCCGGGCCCACGCACCGGCTCAACGCCATCTCCTGTGTCCCCGGGTCGGTTTGCGTAGCCGTTGGTGATTACACCGAGGGGACAGTTGCTCAGACCCTGGTCGAGGAAGGCTGCACCTCGACTTCGAGCCTGGCCTCGCCGGGCACGAGCCCGATGGTCCGAGAGATAGGTGCGGGCACTGCTACCCCAGGGGCCCACTGCCCACTGAATGTTTGGTTCACGGTGCTCCACCCGGCGCCATCAAAGAACCCAGCTACTTCGGGGCTGCTCTACTACGGGGGGGACCCGGTGTTCACCAAGGCGGCCGCACCTACCTTCGACGCTGAGTACAAGGACACCTGTCTCTCAGGTTGTGTCGACGTGCAGGTCCAGGTCACCGATCCCAACGCCAGCAACTGTGCTGCACCGAAGCTCCATGGCCAATGCCTGGTCCCCGGTGCGACAGTTGAGGCGTCAGTGACAGAGATCCCGAAGTCCACGACCATCGCCGGCAACACAACGCCCATCATCGCACCGTACCCCTCGGGTGCCGCGGCGGGGGCAGGACATCTGTGCCTTGCCACGGAGTTCTCGGTATGCGGGACGGGCCCTAACAGCTACATAACCGACCTGAAAACCGACGGGCATGGGCAACTTGTTCTCCGCTACTGGGTGCCAGGCTTGATCGCCCAGGTCACCACGACCATCACTGTTGTCGCCTCGGAGCCGTGCCGCCCCGAGGAGTGCCGCTCGGGCGAGAAGCAAAGCGATAAGACCAGCATGCAGGTAACCATCTTGCCGCACACCGTGTATAGCGGGACCGCGCACCCCAGCGTGACCGAGGTGAAGGACTTGGCGTCGGCGGCCGGCACGGGCGGCAAGTTCGGCTGGAACACCGCGCTCAACTATCTCAAGAAACAGCTCGAAGACAAGACACCCCTCCTTGGAGATGAGCTGGAGAACTTGGCCACCGCATCGTTCATGGGGTCCTTCACGCCCAAGTTGCCCAGCGCAGGTCTTGGGACCGGGACAGCGTCCAAACTGGGTGAAGTTGAGTTACCCGGAACGGGCGCCTACCAGAGTTTTGAGGACGCTCTGGTGGGCCCACCGGGTAACAAAGACATCGGGTTTGACAGCTGGAGCCTTCTATACCGCCTCGGGTACACACTAGATTTTGCGAACAAGTCGTCGGTCCCTCAGACGCTTACCCTCAACATCTATGAAGTGTCCTATTGCCATAGCGGAACAGTATGCGGGCCCGGGTACCCAGAGCACGCGTGCGCGGGGCTGGGTGGTTTTACCTCTTTGGGCAACCCGACCACTTGTACGACCCACGAGTTCCTCTACTTCGAGTTGTCATCACAGAGTTCTGCGTTCGAAACGACATTTAGGCCCTCCCAGGGTGGGCTCCTTACCCCGTACAACGCGCCGCAGTGGATGACAGCACGGTACGCGAAGTAGGTTGTGAGGGACTGACGAGGCGAGAAGACAAAGTCCTGCGCCACGACGTGGGTGTCCGCCATTTGGTGAGCAGTTCGAGGGACAGGGTTCCGGAGGGCTTCGGTCGGCTCGGTTAGGCCAAGCCGCTCCCCCGGGGCTAGCTGTCGGTGGAGCTGATCATCACCGGCGGGCCGTCGTGCCCGTCGATGTCGTCGTAAACACCGGGGGCTGTCTGGAACTGCCCACTGGGATTGTGTTGCAGGTGGGATCCGTTGAGGCTCAGCTTGCCCCAGCCGGAGTCGACGACGTAGAAAATGGCGCCTCCGCCCTCTCGCGCGGTGTTGTTGCTCATGGTGGTGCCGGCGATGAGCGTGTCGTAGTCGGTGCCATCGTTGTAGATGGCGCCGCCGCTGCCCCCGCCCGGTGTCCCGCCCGAAGCCGGGTTCGCGCCCCAACCGACGGCTTGGTTGTTGGTAAAGACGCTATCGAGGACATCCCACTGGACGCTGATGCTGCTGAGCGCTGCTCCATTGGAGCAGCGACCGCCACTGAAGGTGTCCCTGGTCATGTACACCGGCCGGTCCTGGTACTGCGCGAGGGCGCGGATGGCACCGCCGCCGAGGTCGGGCCCGTAACCGTAACACCGGTTCCCGATGAAGCGCGAGTTGACCGCCTTGAACTGGCCCCCTTCAACATAAATGGCGCCGCCACCGTCGACGCCGCCGTACCAGCACTGGGGGGCGTTGGCCGTGCAGGAGGCCTGGTGCGCGCCGTCGAAGCCGTCTTCGAAGGTGATGTTCTGCACCACGATCTCCGGGTACTGCTGGTTGACGCAATCATCGGTCGACCACGTACCCGCGCAAGTGTCAGAGAAGAGGGCCCGGCGCTTGCCGCCGCCGCTGAGGGTGACCAGGCCCCCGCCGTCTAGGACGACGAGGTGACTGGTGTTGGGTACCCGGGCGGTCGAGGTCATCAGGATCGTGACCGGCACGTTCCCGCAGTCAAAGGTGATGGTCCCGCCCGCGGCAACGGCCTGCGTCACGGCCGCGGACGTGCAACTGGCCGGCGTCCCGTTGCCGATGACGTGGTCCGGGTGGCTGGTGCCCACTGCCCGGCCAGCAGCGGGCACGGGGAAATGACCGTCGGGGTTGCCGAAATCGGGCAGGCCACCGGGCCGGTCAGCCGCCGGCGAAGTGGCCGCTCCTACCTGCTGGCGCGCCACGACGACGGGAGTGCCATTAGTGCCCGAGGCCGCCACGCCTGCTAGCCCACTCGTACCCAGAAGGGGCACCAGCAGGATCCAGCAACGATGCACTGGCCGCACCGCGCCCATGCTAACCAGGGAGCACCGAGGCGGCACTGGCCGGGTACAGGTGTCGGCCAAGACGACGTCCCCGGCGTCCGCACGCCGATGACTTCCTGCGGCTACGCTCGCCGCAAGCCGGCACACAGCCCTCCATACTCGCGAGGTTCTTCATGAGCTGCCAGCTTTCCCGGCGGGGCGCAGGGCAACGGCTCAAAGGCGCCTCCAGCTGGCCCCGCGGCCTGTCCCGTCGTTCGTGATCCGTCCAGCCTTCTTGAGTTCGGCGAGCACAATGCGAACGGTGTTGTCGCTCACGCCTGGGACGGCCCGGCGGACGTCGCCAATACTGAAGGCAGCCGGCGCGTGCAAGAGCACGAAGTCGCGTACGCGTCCCTGTTTCGTCCGGCCAGAGGTCCCTGCCGCAACCCGGTCCCCGAAGCGGCTGTAGGCGACGCCAAGGCGCCCGAACAGGTAGCGCGCCCACGGCCAGAGGTCGTGCTGGCCATCGTCGAACCAGCCCGCGGTAGACGCGGCCAGGGCCGCGTAATAAGCATCCTTCGTGTCGTAGATGAGCTGCTCAATACTGACGTAGCGGCCCACACCATAGCCCGCCCGCTGTAGCAGGTGGCCCGTCGCCAGCCGGGCGACCCGGCCGTTGCCGTCGCCGAAAGGATGGACGCAGAGGAAATCGAGCACGAAGGCGGCCGTGACCACCAAGGGGTGGAGGTCGTCGCCCTCGAGGGCTGCCCGGGCCCTCGTGACCAGCTCTCCGACGAAGAACGGCGTTTCACGTGCGCTCACCGGCTCGAAACGCACCACCCTGGTCCCATCGGGCCGGCGGTCGACGACGAGGTTGTCGTCGGTCTTGAAAGACCCGCCCCCTGCCTTGGTGAAGGAAAATAGCAAGCGGTGCAGGTGCAGGACCAGCCCAACGCAGAGCTCACCCGGCTCCTCCTGGTTCAGGTAGTCCAGGGCAGCTGTGTAGCCGGCGAACTCGGCCTCGTTACGGTCGCGGAAGCGGCTCGGAGCACCGGAGACGAGCCTTGGGACTCTCGCCGGCTCGACGACAATGCCCTCAATTGCGCTCGAGGCCGTGACGGACTCCACTCGGGCTTGCTCACGTAGGGCCTCGAGGAGCTGAGGTAGTTGGTCAGCGTAACGGGTCTCGGCACCGGCGGCACGGTCGATGTGACGGAGCGTTGCCACCAGGTCACCAGGGACTGGGCTCAGAGTCTCTGCCCGCAGGAAGCTCCTCATAGAACCTCACAAACATACCAAAGTGCCGCCTAGTTGGTAGGTTTGTTGATTTTCTTGGCGGGAGTCAGGAAGAGCAGACCACTTGACATGCGGCGCGGCCTCTGCCTAGCGGGCCCGGCGAGGCGGTCCCGGGGCCCTTGGGCGTTCGGAGGGCGAGGGCATCGAGCCGGCCCGACAGGGCGCAGCCATATGTACGTTTGATTGTCAAGGCATCCGACGGGGTTGACTACGGTAAGGCCATGGAGCGTCGTGGGACCGTGATCGCGGCCCGGGAGGGAGCTGGCGAGCGCCCCGACCTGACGGGGGACGAGCGCCCCACCCTGGCGGGGTTCGACTTCACCTTCGTGCCCGGAGATCCGCCCCGGTCAGGGTGCTTTGCCGCCTTCCGGTTGGACGCCGACCGGGGCCAAGAGCACGTCGATGAGCAACTCGGCGCCCTCGGGGACCAGGTCACCATCGACCTTCTGCTCCCCGCCGAAAAGTCGGTCCGGCGCCGGCAAGTCCGCGCCACGCTCCTCCCGGTGGCTACGGCGCTCCCGCTGCTGCTCGAGGTCGAGGGTTCCCCGGCCACGACGGCCACGGCGCGCCTCTGGGCGAGCGTGATGACCGCCGGTCTCGGCCTGATCGCCCGTGGCCGCCTTCATCCCGCGGTCAGCCCGGGTGGCGTGGACGCCTGGCGCGCCGGCCCGCTGGGCCCAGAAGACCGTCGCCTCTTAGAACAGCTCGCCGAGGTGATGCCGCCCCTCGGGCACGCCGTCCCCTTAGCCGGAGCGAAGCCGCCGCGGCGCGTCCACTCCCCCGCCTTCCTCATCGCCGCGGCGTGGGACGCGCTGGCCGACACCCTGCCGAGGACGGCGGCGGCGGTGGCGGTCAGCGGCGGCGCCTTGTTCGCGGCGACCGAGCCGACGCCGGCGACGGAGTTACGGCCGTGGTTGGCCGAAGCGTCCGGTGGTCTCGACGGCGGGGCCAGCTTCGCCCTGCGCGTCCAGCTCGGTGACGCCGTCGAGCCCGAGCCCAAAGGCGTGCTGCAGATCTCGAGCATTTCCGACCCGAGCCTCGTGGTGGACGCGGCCGACTTGTTCTCCATGCCGGTGGCGCTGCTCGCCCGCTTCGGGGAGCGGGCCGAGCGGGACCTGCTCCTGGCCCTGCGGCGCGGATCCCGGGCCTGGGAGCCGATAGGTGCCCTCTTGGACCAGCGCATCCCCGACGCGTTGGCGCTCGACGACGACCTGCTCGCCGACCTGCTGCTCGACGGGGCCAACGAACTGGGCCGCGCCGGGATCTCCGTTCTCTGGCCCAGCGAGCTCCTAAGGGGCGGGCTCGGCCTGCGGGCGGTCCTGACGCCGACGCCGGCGGCGGTGGCCGAAGGCGGCTTCGACCTCGGCAGACTGCTCGACTTCCACTACGAGCTCACCGTCGATGGCGAGGCGCTCAGCCCCGAAGAGATCGACCTCCTGGCCGAGGCAAAACGCGGCCTGGTGCGCATCCGGGGCCGTTTCGTGGCCGTGGACACTGCCCTCATCGCCAAGGCGCAGGAGCGGCGGAGCCGGCGGGTGGCGGCCGCGGCCGCGCTCGGCGCCCTGCTGGCGGGCAAGCTCGAGGTCGACGGCGAGCTCGTCGACATCGTCGCCGAAGGTGCCCTCGCCGAGATGGCGGAACGCCTGCGCCGGCTGTCGTCGGGCACGCTCGGGCCGCTGGCCCCGCCCCGGGCGCTGGTGGCCGAACTGCGGCCCTACCAGCTCCGGGGCCTGGCGTGGCTGGCGGGTATGAGCGAGCTCGGGCTCGGCGGCTGCCTGGCCGACGACATGGGCCTGGGCAAGACGGTGCAGGTCATCGCCCTCCACTTGCACCGCCTTCAGCAGCGCCAGGCGGCACCGCTCGAACGGCCCGCGCTTAGAGCCGGCGGCCGCCGGGCGAAGCGTCTCGGACCGGCGGCGGGGACCGGGCCAGATCAGGACCGGGAGCCGGCCGGACAGGTGGCGGGGACCGGGCCAGATCAGGACCGGGAGCCGCTCGGACAGGTGGCGGGGACCGGGCCAGATCAGGACCGGGAGCCGCCCGCGCCGGCGCCGGCCCCGACGCTGGTGATCTGCCCCACTTCGCTGCTCGGCAACTGGGAAAGGGAGCTCCACAAGTTCGCCCCGTCGGTGCCGGTGCGCCGTTTCCACGGTGGCGAACGCCACCTCGGTGACCTGGCCGACGGCGAGGTCGTCCTCACTACCTACGGCGTCCTGCGCCGGGAAAGGGAGGCCTTGGCGCAGGCGGGTTTTGCCTTGGTGGTGGCCGACGAAGCCCAGCACGCCAAAAACCCCTTGTCGGACACGGCCAAGTCGCTGCGCGCCATCCCGGCCCAGGCCCGGATCGCCCTCACCGGCACCCCTGTCGAGAACCGGCTCACCGAGCTGTGGTCGGTCCTGGACTGGACGACCCCGGGACTGCTCGGGCCCCTGGAACGCTTCCGGCGCACCGTGGCCGTCGCCGTCGAGCGCAACCGGGACGAGGAGGCCACCGAACGCCTGGCCAGCGCGGTGCGCCCATTTCTCCTGCGTCGCAAGAAGACCGACCCGGGCATCGCCCCGGACCTGCCCGAGCGGACGGTCACGGACCTGGCCGTGCCGCTCAGCACCGAACAGGTGTCGCTGTACGAGGCCGAGGTGCGCGAGGCGCTGCACGCCATCGCCACCAAGTCGGGCATCGAGCGCCAGGGCCTGGTGCTGCGGATGCTGACGGTGCTCAAGCAGATCTGCAACCACCCGGCCCAGTACCTGCACCAGGCCGGGCCGCTCCCGGGCCGGTCCGGGAAGCTGGCGGCGCTCGAGGAGCTGCTCGACGTGATCGTGGGCGCCGGCGACTGCGTGCTCGTGTTCAGCCAGTTCGTCGAGATGTGCTCCCTGATCGAGGCCCACCTGGCCAGCCTCCACATACCCACCCTCTTCCTTCACGGTGGGGTGCCGGCCCGCAAACGGGAGGAAATGGTGGCCCGGTTCCAATCGGGCACGGTGCCCGTGTTCCTCCTGTCGTTGAAGGCCGGCGGCGTCGGGCTCAACCTCACGCAGGCCACCCACGTGGTCCACTACGACCGCTGGTGGAACCCGGCCGTGGAGGACCAGGCCAGCGACCGGGCGCACCGGATAGGCCAGCGCCGAGCGGTGCAGATCCACCGGCTGGTGTGCGAGGGCACCCTCGAAGACCGGGTCTCCGAGCTGTTGGAGAAAAAACGGGCCCTGGCCGAGTCCGTGGTCGGCCACGGCGAGGCCTGGATCGGCGACCTGACCGACTCTCAGCTGGCCGACCTGGTGAGCCTCGGGCCCTCCGGGGGTGAGACATGAGCTGGTACCCGCCGGCGCCCAAGCGCCGTCCCGGCCCGGGGCCCCGGCGGGCGGGGAGGCGGGCGTTCGGCGCTACGTGGTGGGGGAAGGCCTGGGTTGACGCCCTCGAACAGCGGGCGCGGCTCGACCCCAACCGGCTGCCCCGGGGCCGGACCTATGCCCGCACCGGCGCGGTAGGCGAGCTGGGCGTGCTAGCCGGGGCGATCGTGGCCTCCGTGCAGGGATCGCGGGCCAAGCCGTACAAAGTGACGGTCAGGGTCCGTCAGTTCTCGGACCAGGAGTGGGACCTCACGATGGCGGCCCTGGCCAGCCGGGTGGGCCACATGGCCGCTTTGCTCGACGGCGAGATGCCGCCGGGGGTGGCCGACGACTTGGCCACGGCCAAGATCGACCTGTTGCCGGTGGCCGGCGAACTGCAGCCCCGCTGCTCGTGCCCGGACTGGGCCGACCCCTGCAAGCACTCGGCGGCCGTGTGCTACCTCGTGGCGGACACGCTGGACGCCGACCCGTTCCTCCTGTTCCTTATGCGGGGGCGGGGGCGGGACACCTTGCTGGCGGGGCTGCGGGCCAGGCGGGCGGCGGCGAGCGGATCGGCGGCCGGCGGCGGGCGGCCCGGGGAACGGGCGCGGCGCGGCGGCGGGGCCGGCGGTCCCGGGGAGCGGGCGCGGCGCGGCGGCGGCGGCGGCGGGGCCGACGGTCCCGGTGAGCCGGCGACGTCCTGGGCTACCGACCCCGGTGTCGTCGCCCGTGACGCGTGGGCGCGTTGGGCCGCGGTGACGCGCCAGGGGGCACCGCCGGTCCCTGCCATCCCCCTACCGCCGCCGAGGCCGGGGAGGCCGACGGTGCTGGCGGTGGACCCACCGCCAGGTTGGGGCATTACCTCGGCGTCGCTGCAGCGGCTGGCCGCGGACGCCGCGCAACGGGCGTGGGAGCTGGCCCACGGTGAGCCGACGACGGGCCTCGAGCTGCCGCTGGCGACGGACCTGGCCCGCCGGGCGGCGGCGACGCTCGGCCCGGGTGGCGGGCAAGGCGAGCTGGCCGAACTGGCTGCCTCGGCCGGCGTGGCCGCCCGTGACCTGCTGAACCAGGCGCTGGCGTGGCGAGACGGCGGGAGCGAGGGGCTGTTCGTCCTGGCCGAGGACTGGAGCCCGCGACGCGATGAGATGATGAAGGGGCGGGAACTGCTCGGCGGGCAGGCGACGTTGCGGGGCAACCGGGCGACGCTGGGCAACCGGCAGCTTCGTCTCGGCCGGGAAGGGCGCTGGTACCCGTTCCGGCGGTCGGGTCGCGGCGCCGGGGCGGGCACATGGACGCCGGACGGGGCCCCGCTCGAGGCGGCGCCCGCGGGCGGGCCATGATGTAGTCTTACATCATGCAACGAACTCAGATCTCCCTCACCAGCGACGAACGACGAGCCCTTGACGCAGTGGCGGCGCGCACGGGCAAATCCATCTCCGCTCTGATCCGGGAAGCGGTGGAGACCGTGTACGGCGAGGAGCGCTGCACTGTTGACGACATCGCCGCCATGCGCCTGGCGTTCGGTTCCTGGAAGGACCGCGACCTGGACGGTGCAACCTGGGTGGACCATCTGCGCTCGGGGTCGCGCCTACCGCGGTCCGGCTCGTGACGGCGCTCGTCGACACCTCGGTGCTGGTCGATTACCTGCGGGGAAACCAAGACGCCGCCCAGGTCCTCGAACAGGAACGGGGCTCCGGACCCTTGCACGCAAGTGAGATCACCCGCCTGGAGGTCCTGGCCGGCATGCGACCGGCCCAAGAGGACGCAACTCGCTCCTTGTTGTCGACCCTCATCTGGCACCCGGTCGACGCCGAGGTGGCCGAGCAAGCCGGCGCCCTAGGTCGCCAGTGGCTTCGCAGCCATCACAATATCGATGGCGCCGACCTGGCCATTGCCGCAACCGCCATCCGCACCGGCTCGCACCTTCTGACGCGAAATGTCCGGCATTTCCCCATGTTCAGGGGCCTACAGGCGCCGTACTGACCCCGAGCGGACCGTGACGGCCGTCAAGAGATTGCGGCGAGCTCCTCGTGAGCCAGGTGGACCATCGGCAGTATTTATACCACAGGTCCTAGAAATATCTAAAATGATTAGAAGCCGGGCAGGCCGACGACCGAGCTGAAGTCGGGGAAGCGCCGCTTCATATAGGCGTCGAACATGGGGACGGTGAAGTCGATCTCGCCCCAACGGGGCGAGTAGCACAGGGCCTTTTTGATCAGGCCGTCCCGGGTGGGACCGAGCGCCGTCACCTTCTTGCCGAGCAGGGCGGCCACCTCGGCCGAACGGACCGGGCCGTGCCCCAGCTCGGCCATGGCTCTTAGGTAGGCCCGCTCGGGGTCGCTCGTCCGTCCCGTGCGGACCCGGAAGAAGCCGTCATCGAGCTCGGCCATGGCCACCGGGACGCTGCGGTCCACGTCGTCCAGGGTGATGACCTCAGGGCCGTCGGCCGTGTCCCAGGCCTGTTTGCCGAACTCCTGGAGGAAATACGGGAAACCCATGGTCAGCTCCCCCACCCGGTCTAGGGCGTCCTCGGACCAGCGCACGCCCTCGTCGGTGGCCGGCACCACCAGCGCCTCGCGGGCCTGACCGGCGTCGAGAGAGCCGACGGCGGGGAAGATGAACATGCGCTCGGCGTAGGACTTGGCCTCTCCGGTGAGCGCCGCCAGGTTGGGCAGGCCAGCGGCGGCGATGGTCATCGGCAAGCGGAGCTGAGAAGCCCGGTGCAGGCCCATGACGAGCGCCTCGAGGGTGGCGGAGCTGACGTAGTGGAGCTCGTCGATGGTCACCAGGACGCCCGTGGCGTGGTCGCGCGCCACCTCGCCCAATTCGACAAAAAGGCCGGCCAGGTCGGTGGCCAAGTCCCCCGAGTCGGCCGGCCCGTACACCGCATCGACGTCGATGCTCATCTCCGGCCCTCCGGGAAGGCGCAGGCTGAAGGCCTTCAGGATGCCGAGCGAACGGCGTACCCGTTCGCCGATGCGCCGCCTGGCGTCCATGGCCAGCAGTACCCGCCGGAAGGCCGAGGCCAGGCGCACCGGCAGGTCCCCGTGCTCGTTGACCTCGACATGCTCGTGGAAGTAGCCCCGGCCCTCGGCCAACTGTTCGAACTCGTTGAGCAGCACCGTCTTGCCCACGCCCCGCAGCCCGGTGAGCATCTCGCTGCGCCCGTCCCGGCCCAACAGCAAGCGCTGGAGGGCGACGTCCATGGCCTCGATCTCCCGCTCACGGCCCACCAGCGCCGGGGGACGCGTCCCGGCCCCCGGGCTGTAAGGGTTGCGGACGGGGTCCATCAGGTCAGCATATAAAGTTATTAGCTACGCATAGGACTATCGCTATAAATAGGCCGAGTGCACCGCGCTGTACCGCGAATGGTGGCGAGGACATGCTGGGTGTTGCCGGACAGCCTGGCTGATCGTGGGGGTGGTCGTTTGTGGCGATCTTCGGCGTGGTCCACGACCGAACGACCAAAGGTCGTTGTGGGGATGGACCGGTCGTGGGGCTGGGTGTTGGTGCGGCTTCAGCGGTGAAGCGCAGAGTCGATCGTGGAGGGCCGCCGGGGATGGGGTTTAGCAGTTGGTGGTGGCCCGAATGCGGCGGGGAGGGCTAGCCGCGGCGTGCGCGAGGGTCGGCGCCTGGCGGGCGGAGCGACCACGGGCTCGTCACGGCGGCTGTGGCGCCTCGAACAGGCCGGCCTGGCGGTCCCGTTCGGTTTTCTGCCAGTGGCAGGGTTTACATCGGGGGCGGAGGTTGTCATAGGCGGTCGGCCCGTGGTGGGCGACCCATTCCAGGCCGTAGCGGCGCCCGCATCCCGGCTCGGAACAGCTCACGCCGTCAAAGCCGGGAGGCTCGCCCAGCTCCAGGGCGGTGCGTAGCTCGGCCGGTATGTGGCGGCCGAAATGGGCCACGGTCTCGATGCGCACGCCGTCGTGGGTGACGGCCTTTATGAAGGCATCGTCGGCGGTGCCCCGGGCGAAGCTGACGGTCACCGGCCCCCCGCCCACGATGTGGCAGGTCTCGCCCGGGTGGGCGTGGCCCCGGCGGTAGGCGGCCAGGTCGACCACCACCACCAGGTCGGCCCGGGGGCTCGGGCCTTTGCCCTGGCCCTGGAGCATCTGGACCAGGGCGTCGGCGGCGTGGGCGTCAAAGCTCTCTTCCCGCCCGGCGGGCCCGGCGGCCCGGCGCCGGCGGCCGGCCTCGGCCTCGACCCGGTTGGCGATGCCTATGCCCACCGTGGGCGGCAGGGCACCGCAAAAGCGCACCAGGCCCAGCTCGTCACGCCAGTGGCGGAAGTAGCGGGCCCGGTGCTGGCGGGCGGCCAGGTCCTCGGCCGGCTTGGCTTGGAGGCCCCGTTTGCGCACCTCTTCTCTTACCGCCCCCAGGCCCTTGTCCTTGGCCAGGCCCACCAGTTCTTTTTCGCTACCCGGGTTGTCGGCTTCGCCCCGGGCCACCTCGGCCGCTTCTTTCATGGACACCTCTCCCTTGGCCAGGGCACCGGCCGTGGCCGGGAGGTCTGCCAGGGATCTGGCCGTGTCCAGGTCGGTGCGGGCTTCGGAGCGTGAGCTGCCCGTCTTTTTGGCCAGCCAGTCGGCCCCGTCGGCAAAGCCGAGGTCTTTATGGGCACCGCAGGCTACGGCTCGGGCCGCCGCCCGGGCCCGGGCACCGGCACAGGCCTTCTCCGCCCCGGACAACGCTTCAGCCAACCGGGCGCAATCGGCACCGGAGTACAGGGCAGGGGTGAAGCTCTCGATTTCCTTACAGAGCTCTTCGGCGACGGCGAGGACGCGCGGGACCACGGCACCTCCCTCTCGGGCTTCAACGAGCAGGGCGCGCCAAAGGCGGGCACCGCTACCACCGTCAGTTGGAGGGGGCCGTCACGCCCGGCCCCGAAGGCTCCTGCTACCT
>JBEKNX010000118.1:0-11084 GCA_049522375.1 Acidimicrobiales bacterium
ACATTGCGGCCCAACTTCGCGACCGACATGGCCAACCGGGCGCGAAAGTGACGAGATCACCCGGTCATGGGTGCTGAAGCGGGCCGCGGCCAGGTCGACCGTTACTGGCACACGCTCCTAGTAGATTCTCGGCCATGCAGGTCGCGGACAATCGGTCGTGACGCGGAACGCCCTGGCAGTAAGGTCGTCAGACGCTTCCGTTACCGCCACGGTCGCGTCATGCTGGCCGTCACGCCACTTCTCCCGGCCCGTGTCGTCCGTATGCGATTCCCCAGAACGGCCGATGACATTGGTAACTACAGCGCGTTCTGCGGTGAAAGAAACTGCCCTTGCGCGCAGTCAGCGTCCTCAGATCTCGTCGAACCGGCGTCCATCAGACCCGGAAAGGCTTCGAAGTCCAGTATCGTCGGCGCTCGTGGCGCACGGCACGGCCCGGAGCCAAGAGCGTCGAGACTGCAGATCGGGCGTGAAACCCCGGCACCCCGCCTATCTCGTCATTGTGCGACTCCGTGAGGTGTCGTCGGTAGGATATGTGCCAGCTTTGAAGACGCGTCCCTCTGTTGACAGGCAGCTATGGCCATGGCAGGAGTCGCTTGCACCCAGCCGCTCCTACTGGTTCAAAGGGGGCCCCTATGCACTACGCCATGGATGAACAAAGTGCCTGACAAGGTGAAAACCACCTTCTTCTTCGGCCCAAAGGCGGCCGTCCAACACAGCAGCGACCGGGAAGCTCATGTGATCGACGCGGCTTGTGCAGTCGTCACCGGGGCGTTGCTGTCTCTGACTGCCCTGGGCTGGATAGGGCTCGCCCGAGTCCTGTTCACTTTTGCCTTTGCCGTCTACGTTCCCGGCTGGTCCGTGATCGCGAACTGCATGCCGAAGCTCCGAGCTTCTCGCACGGCACTGCCTGTTCTCGTTAGCGTTGCCATCCTGACCGCCGCTGCCACCGTCTCCCTCTGGCTGCACGCTTGGCACCCCCTGCAACTGTTCGACGTCGAGGGCGGCGCCAGCATCGTTCTGATTGGCGTTGCCGCGATCCGTCGAGAGAAGCGACCATACGATGAGCCTCATCTTCGAAATGTCGTGCCCGGCGACGACGGATGAGAGTGACCAACCGCTCGACCCGCGCAGTCAGCAACGCGCTCGGGCGTGACCCCCGACCCACGATCTCGGACTTATTGCTGCCAATCTCAGTCGTTCTCTGGATCGTGGGCGTTCACCGAATCCGTCCGAGCCCGGTGCCACTCGCGATCCTGCCGGCCGGATCTGTGGTTGTCTTCCTCGCGGGTCTCGGCGTGCTCATCGTCTCGACGGGTCTGCTTCTTACGAGGCGCAAGTTCTCAAGCCACCGGATGGCGCTGCACCTCGGCACGCTCATCGTCATGCTGTACGGCACTGCGCCAATCGTCTACCCCGAGCCGCGATTCGCCTGGCTCTACAAGCACATCGCAATCACGAATTACATCGCGGTGCATCATGTGCTGAGTCGGTCCATGGACATCTACAGGATCTGGCCGGGCTTTTTTGCCTTGACTGCTTGGATCGACAAGGTCGCCGGAGTCAGCACCCCGTTGGTGTACGCGTCCTGGGCCGAGCTCTTCTTCGAGCTCATCTACGTTCTCGAGCTCGCCTGGATCTTCCGAGCGCTTGAGCTCGACGAGCGAGAACGATGGCTCGCGTTGTTCCTATTCGCCGGCGCGAATTGGATCGCCCAGGATTACTTCTCCCCGCAGGGCTTAGGGCTTGTGCTCAGCCTCGGCGTATTCGGAATGGCACTCCATTGGCTCAAGAGCGAGCCGCGACCTTGGGTCTTCAAGTTCGAACGTTGGGTGGCTGGTTTACTGGGGAGGAGGCGCTCACGCCGATCCGACAAGTGGATGCTCCCAAAGACGACGACTCAGCAGCATCCTCGTGACACGACCAACCACGGCAGGACCGCCGTCGCGCATCCGGTAGAGCGTTCTCGCTGGTTCGCCATTGTCGCGCTCCTGCTCACTTATGGGGTGCTGACGTCAGTTCACGAGCTCTCCCCCTACGCCGTCGCGGCCCAGTTCGGCGCGCTCGCTGTCGTCGGGCTTGTACGGCCATGGTGGCTCGTCGTTGCGATGCTCGCGATCGCAGCCGGGTTCCTAGCGCCAAACTTCGGCTACGTGAACCATACTTACGGCCTCACCGCATCCATCGGGGACTTCTTCGGGAATGTGCAAGGCCCCTCGTCGACCTTCACGCACCTTGGATCGGAAGCGCGGCTCTCCGCCCAGGCAACGCGTGTGTTAAGTGTCGGGATGTGGGGGCTCGCGGTTGTGGGGATCGTCCGGCGACTGCGTCACGGGCGTTCCGCAATCGGCCTCGCGGTGCTCACATTCGCGCCACTCGTACTCCTCGTGTTGCTCAATTATGACAACGAAGGTGTGCTTCGCGTCTATCTCTTCTCGTTGCCTTGGACCGCATGCCTTGCGGCGTCTGCGCTCAGTCCCACAGCCGGAGCGCTCTGGCGCCCGAAGGCCATCCTTTCGACTGCCGCGCTTGCGGTAGTTGTCGCGTTGTTCCTCGTGGGGTTCTACGGCGACGACGGCTTCAACGTGATGACACCGGCCGACGTGCAAGCATCCACGTTCGTGTACACGCATGCTCGCCCGGGACCGCTGATGTTGCTAACGCAGAACTTCCCTGACAGCGACGTTCCGCGCGGCATCTACTCCGACAAGTTCGTCTCAGTCAATCCCTTGATCGGCTCTGGTCCTCCGGGAGTCAAACGGCTCAGCCCGGCGGCTATCCCGTTCCTGACGAACGAGATCGTGTCCTACGGCGGCGGGGTGACGGCGCCTGGGTACTTCCTGGTGTCCCCGAGCATGCTTGCCTACGCGGAGGAGTTTGGTCTGGCCACCGCGGCACAGTGCCACACGTTTCTGGCCGCGATGAACCGGGCCCCCGGTTGGAGCATCCTGTATAGCCACGGTGGTGCGACTGTATACGAACTCGCCGTTGGCCCCTGAGTTACCGCGCGCCGCCCGCAAGCGCTCGCTCCGAACGCCGAGAACGCAAGTATACGACCGGGCCTGCGATCATCCCTCGCAATTCGGCATGTCTGTACCCGGCGTTGGCGCGTGACCCCTGAACGCCCTCCTGCGCTCCGCGAGCTCGCAACCACAAGTGGATCAAACGCCTCGTACCGCCTGGGACACGCTTGAGCACCTGCCAGCGCGTCGAGGGGTCGAGGATGTGCTTCGCCAGGTATGCCGTAAGGCCCAGTCCGTAGTTGTACATCTGGCGACCGAGGGCCTCAGAGTCGGAGCGATGGATGTGCCAGATCAAGGCTGAGGATTCGTAGGCGATGGCTCGCCCGGCGAGAAGGACCCGCAGGAACATGTCGAGGTCCTCTCCGGCGTTCGTCGGCGTTCCCGGACCGAGCGCAGTGTCGTAGCCTCCAATCTGCTCCACGAGACGCCGATCCAGCGCGCAATTCGCCCCCGTTCCAAAGATGCCTGTGCTATAGGGGTACAGCGCATTGTCACCCTTACACTTGTCGAGGTCGTAGACGCGTGGAGCAAGCGAACTCGTCCACGCGATGCGTCCATCAAAGTACCGTTGTGCCGGCGCGACGAGCGTCGCGGGTGGCACGAACCCGGTCACGCACCCGACGTTTGCACTCCGCCTTATCCCGCGCTCCACCCCTCGTAACCACCACGGATCGACGAGCACATCGTCGTCGACGAAAGCAACCCAGTCGTACAGGGCATTTGCGAGGCCGGCATTGCGCGCTCGCGAGAGGCCCGCGCGTGCCTCGACGAGATAGCGGATACGAGGGTCGGTCTCGGCGAACTCCTCTACACACTCGCGAGTGGCGTCACTGCTCGGGGCATTGTCGACGACGAGCACCTCGAAGGCACCGTATTCCAACTGCTGCAATGTCTGCAGGACTCTCCGCACCGCGTCGGGGCGGTCCCTCGTGCCCACCACGACCGAGACGGGAACCTCCGACTGTTCCGGCGAGAGTCTCTTCGTCGCACAGAGATCCCACCCCCCAAGCCCCTCGAGCGGTAGGTCATCGGGCGGGGGCAGCCCGTCCTCGGACAGGTGCCAACGAATACCGACCTCGAAGCTCTGCCAGACCTTGCTGCGAAGCAAATCGATGTCCACTGCACCGTCCGGCGAAGGAATCGTGACAAACCCGAGCGGTTCATGGTGCAGCCGGACCAGGACGCGCGCCAAGTGAGCACACGCCCGGTCGAGTTCGATCACGGCGTCGGCCCGCAGCGCGTTCGCGAGCTCGACCTGTCCCACCCAGATCGCGCCAGAGTCGTCAAGAGCGCCGGTCATGTGCAGTCCACCAGCTGTTCAGGCCGAGCGTCCTGCACGAGCTCAAACTATATCTGCTGGCGTACCGCCTACGAGCAACCGTACATGGACGTGTCAACCACCAGGACGATATGACATGGGGAAGTTTCCCACTCGGGTACCGATTGATCCGGGAATCGAAATCATGCCGCTGAGCGCGCGCGGAAAAGCAGCCGGGCCGATCACAGAGCGTCCCTCGGCGACCAACCCGCTTCGCTGTGAACCATGCGATAGCGACGGACCGCCCCCGGAAGAAACATCACAGCCTGCAACGCTTCGGTGGCCAACGACGCGATTCCCACCGCAAGCAAGCCGAAGTGCCCTATCAGAAGCAGCGTCGCACCGAGAAACACCGCTGCATCCACCAGCTGGCGGCAGGTCAGCGCCAACATTCGCCGCTCCAACCACAGAAACGACGTGAAGAAGCCCGTCACGGCTGTTCCTGGCAGAGCAAGAAGGAGAAGGCGCAGCAAGGTTGTCCCGTGGTCTGCGTAGGTCGCCCCAAATATCCTGAGCAAGTATGGCGCCAGCGTCACTCCCGCGGCCAAGGCGGGAACGAGAATCAGCAGCACGAGGCGGACGGTCCGATCGACGTGTAGGCGCATCGTGCTCGGATCGTGAGCTGCCTCGACAAGGAACGAGGAGAGGACGTTCCAGATCAGCACTGAGAACGAGCCTGCGACCGCCCACGGCAGGTAGAAGTGACCGTTCGCGGATGCACCGAGCCGAGAGATCACGATCAGCGGCATCAGCATCGAAGAGATGATCATGACTAGTTCGGTTGCGCCCTGTGCCGCGAGAATCGAGGCGATCTCCTTGCCTGACGGCAGGAAGGAGCGACCGTGACTTGCCGACTCGTGCTCCGGAATCCGCGTACGGAACAGATAGCGGGTCACAAACGCGACGGCGAAGAACACCGGTGCCGACCACGCGAGGAAGATACCTTGCGTGGGGAGCACGACGATGAGCAGCGGGAGAAGCGCTAGCTTGGCGAACCCGAAGAGGAGGTTCTCCACCGGGATCCACTTCGTGGCTCGCAGCCCTGTGAGAACAGCGTCCTGCAGCGCAAACACGACCCAGAAGACGACAACCACCACGAACAGCACCCGCCAGACGACGCTCATCGGTAGGAACCGATTACCGAATCCGGCTACAACGTAGACGAGAGCGAGAATGAGCGCGAGAACCGTGCACGCGCCGTAGGAGCGCGCGACGAACCGCCGAGTCTGGTCGCCGGACACCGGCAGGAATCGGATGAAGCTCGACCCGACGCTTAAGCTCGCGAGGCTCGCGAGCAGGCTCATCGCCGAGAGCTCCGCCGAGGCGCGGCCGATGCTCTCGACCGAGGCCAGATGAGCGGCTACTGCCCAGAAGACGATGCCGACGCCCGACGATCCCATCGAAGACACCATGAGCGCGAGAGCATTGCGGACCAGTGCGCTGGACAAGTGCAGCTTCCGCGCGCCGCTCACCGGGGCACCCACCACTTGTTCACGACCACCGCAGCCTAAGCCGCGCCGTCGTGCTCACACTCTCGATGTTAGCGGCAGCGCATCTGGACCAAGAATGTCGTTCCAAACCCATCGTGGCACGCGGCCGCGTACCCGCGCCGGTTCGTCACGTAGCTGTTCAGGAACGAGGGCCGCTGGCAGACGGCGCTCACTGCAAACATCCACGACACCGCTACCCTGGTGGAAGTGGCACTCCGACTATTTCACCTGACGACGACGATCGCTGTTCGCCGCGCGCCTGACGGTGCCAGACTCCACCGCCATTGAGACGTCGTGGGAATGGCTCCGAGGGGCGTGGCACCTCTGCCCAAGGAACTGGAAGATCGTGCAATCAAGGGTGTGGAAACTGGGACGATGTGCCTCCGCAGGCGCTGTCCCGCAACAGGTCTAGAGGTGTGAAGCGGGTTTCGCGTGCCACGGCCTTGGTGGTGGTCGTGCTAGGCTCCTGCGGGGCCTGCACCACGAGTTCCACGCCCTCATCCACCACGACCACAACCAGCAAAACCCGTTCCCCCTCGCCGCCTCACGGTGACGTCCCGGACGGTCCCCGAGGCACCTGGAAACTCGTGTTCTCGGACCACTTCACCGGCACCACCCTCAACGCAGCCAAGTGGTCAACCTGCTACTACTGGGCCTGCACCAACGGGGGCAATGACGAACTGCAGTGGTACCGAGCCTCCCAGGTCGTGGTGCGCTCCGGTACGGTGTCCCTGACAGTCGTCCCGGAACGGACCAACGACAAGGAATACGTGTCGGGAATGCTGTCGTCATACGGCAAGTTCAGCTTCCGGTACGGCTACGCCCAGATCGTGGCCAAGATGCCCCTCGGGCAAGGCCTTTGGTCGTCGTTCTGGACCGAACCTGAGAACGGGGACTGGCCTCCCGAGATCGACGTCATGGAGAACTGGGCGCAGGCGGACAGCGTTCGTCTCTATGTGCACTACGACGCCTCTAACAGGTACGACTCAGCGAACGTGCTCCTGCCAACTGCCTCAAGCGCTTTCCACACCTATGGCGTGGACTGGGAACCAGGATCAATCGCGTGGTACGTGGATGGGTTCCTGTGGGCTCATTTCGCTGTGTCCATCACGCAACCGGAATACCTGATCGCCGATCTGGCCGTGGATGGAAAGCTCCCCCCCAACTCCGCAGTCCGGTACCCCCAGAGTCTGGTGATCCGCTCGATCGAAGTGTGGCAGCACCCATGGCTGACTGGCGCCAGGCCGACTTCTTGAGATTTCTCCCCGCGGGCACCGATGTGTGGGGGCATGAGAGCCCACTCGGCGTCCCACCCTTTAAGCCTCGAACTGTTGCACAGCTGGACCGTTGAACGGCTGACCATCCGTGAGAAGGTCCTCAACCAGGAAGAATGGGAGTTCCAAACAACCAATCGCTCGATCGGAAAGACATCTTTTCGACGTCTTCCTCGCATAGCCCGTCGTACCCCTTGACGAGGGTGAGCGGCGATCACGCGGTCGCCAACGCGGGATTCACCGTCGTCGGAGCCTTCGCGCTCACCGCGGTCGATGCACTCCCGACGCACCCAGTTGCCGAATATTTGCACTGCGACGCCGAGCTGGCGCGTCGATCACCAGCGCCGCTGCGTTTCTTCGAAATCCTTCGGACAGCGACCTCGCCGGTGTCGGCCCGGACTGTTCTCGTTTCCCTGTTCTTCCATGGCACTCCTCCCAGTCGGAGTGTCCGGCCCAGTGGGGGATGCTCAGCGTCGGCCGTATCAGGACGAGGGGCGGAATGTTTCGTCCTGCCAAGGCACTAGGTTCTCCAGACCGAGACCGAAGGCGGGGCGCCCGCTGCGACCGTTGCCAGCAATGCCCGAATTGACTGGTGCGGGGATTCTCGTTCAAGGTGGCAGTCCAGGCGTCGATAAATCTTTCGAAGAACTGGAAGCTGGTGTGGACTTTGCCTCTTGACGACTCGTGGCGGCGGCGACTCCTGGGAAAACCGGGCGTCCTCTGCCTAGAAACCGAGAGCAGGTGCGGACAAGAGCGTGGAAAGTGGACAACGTGTTGCTGAAAGCGCCGACCAGTGACAGGCCCAGAGCGTGATCCGGGCCTATCGCACCGCCTCGCTCGGGTTGGTGATCGCCGCGCTCGGCTTGCTTTCGGTCTTCGTCACAAGTTACGCGCCTAGCGAGGCGGCGACCGTCAGAGCGCACACGCTCGCAACCGGCAAGATCAGTGCAGGCTACATGCCCGACGGTCCTAAGGGGCACTGGCAACTCGTGTTCTACGACCAGTTCGGCGGAACGACCCTCGACACGACCAGCTGGTCAACCTGCTATTACTTCGGCTGCACCGACGGGGGCAACAACGAACTGGAGTGGTACCAGGCATCGCAGGTCAGAGTGCGCGACGGCACGGTGTCCCTGACAGTCGTACCGAAGGAGACGAACGGCAAGCCATACGTATCAGGGATGCTGTCGTCCCACGGCAAGTTCAGCTTCCGGTACGGCTACGCCCAGATAGTGGCCAAGTTGCCCGTCGGGCGGGGCCTGTGGTCGGCATTCTGGACCTCGCCTGAGCGCGGGGGCTGGCCCCCCGAGATCGACGTCATGGAGAACTGGGCGCAGTCGCACAGTGTGAGCCTCTACGTGCACTACGGCTCCGACGACTGCTGGGACTCTGCAAACATGCTCGTGCCGACCGCCTCGAGCGAGTTCCATACTTACGGGGTGGACTGGGAACCGGGAACCATCGCGTGGTACGTGGACGGGTTCCTCGTATCTCGTCTCTCCGTGTCAATTACGCAGCCGGAGTACCTGATCGCCGATCTCGCCGTGAACGGGAAACTGCCCCCGAACTCCGCCGTCCGGTTCCCACAAAGCCTGGTCATCCGCTCTATCAAGGTATGGCAGCATCCGGCACAGACCGGATCCGAAGTAACTTACTGAAGTTCTTCCGCGTGGCGGCGCGGAAGCAAGAGTACCCACATCGGGCCTGTTGAGCTCCCTGAGTGGTGACCTCGACGACGACGAAGAATCTGCAGGTCTTTCGGGTCGGAAAGACCTAAAGTCACGCTCCGTGGTGGTCGATGCACTCTAAGTGCGCAAACCACTCAGGTTGGGCCGCAGGCCCCACCCCGGTCGAAGTCAGGGTGCCCCCGGCGCGGTAGACGCAGCAGGGCTCGGAAGGCCTCAGCGACATGGGGCTCGAGAGTATTTTTACAGCGCTTCACCTATTCGTCGACGCCGCGCCTTCGCTGGTGGGATTGTCGCAGCTGTGGCGCTTGCCGTGCTGAGCAACTCCTTGGCGGCTAGCAGCACCTCTGGGGCGACGGTCAACTCCTTGGCGCTCCGCGGCACCTCTTCGGCGAGGATCAGCTCCTTGGCGCTCAACAGCACTTCTGGGGCAAGGATCACCTCCTTGATCCTTCGCAGCACCTCTGGGGCAACGCACCCCAGTCATCTGTCCTGGCAACACTGGGAAACCACGACCACGCGTCCCACTACCACTCAGGCGCGGGCCACGACCACTACCACCCCGGCGCGGGCCACGACCACTACCACCCCGGCGCGGGCCACGACCACTACCACCCAGGCGCCGGCCACGACCACTACCACCCAGGCGCCGGCCACGACCACGACCACCACCACCACCAAACCTGCGTCGGCCACGACCACGACCACCCAGCCGCCGGCCACGACCACCACCACCGCACCTGCGCCGACCACGACCACCCAGCCGCCGGCCACGACCACCACCACCGCACCTGCGCCGACCACTACCACCCAGCCGCCGGCCACGACCACCACTACCGCACCTGCGCCGACCACTACCACGACCACACTGGCGGCGGCCACGACCACCACCACCGCACCTGCGCCGACCACGACCACGACCGCCCAGCCGCCGGCCACGACCACCACCACCGCTCCTGCGCCGACCACTACCACGACCACACTGGCGGCGACGGCAACTACGACCACGACGCCGACGCCTGGGGCATCGGGTTCGCCCCAACCCGTCGGCAGCGATCCCGGCCCCTGGAATCTGGTATTCGACTCCGAGTTCAGCGGCTCCTCGCTCGACACCTCGCAGTGGTCGACGGGGTGGTTCGGCTCGGGCATCACCCAGCCCGTCAACAGCTATGAGCAGCAGTGCTACGACCCGGCACAGGTGAGCGTGGCCAACGGGGAACTCGACCTCACGGCGATCGCCAAAGCAGAGAACTGCGGCGGAGTCACCCGGCCATACGCGTCCGGAATGGTGTCCACCTATGGTCTGTTCAGCTTCACCTACGGCTACATGGAAGCTCGCATCTGGCTACCCGGCTCGGACAGCATCGCTGACTGGCCGGCCTTCTGGGCCGATGGCCAGAACTGGCCCACTGACGGCGAGATCGACGTCCTCGAGGGACTCGGTGGGCAAGCCTGCGTTCACTTCCACAACCCTGCGGGCGGGCCTGGGACCTGCCTCAGCGGAGACTTCGCCGGCGGGTGGCACACCTTCGCCGCCGACTGGGAACCGGGATCGATCGCGTACTTTTACGATGGGACCGAAATCTGGCAGGACACTTCAGGAATCACCTCTGCACCTATGGATCTGATCATCAACCTTGCGCTCTATAGCTCGTTTTCGCCGGACTCGGCCCCAGCCACGATGAGAGTCGATTACATCAGGGTCTGGCAACACTGAGCCACGGCAACGCCCGAGCTCGCCCGTGCTGCCGCCCGGCGCGGCGAGTCTGCTCCCAACACAAGCCGCGGCAGTGGCTCGAACGACCCGATCGCTGCAAACCCGGTGAACGGCAACCAGGAGGTACTCGCCCCGACTCTGACTCAGGTCACCCGACCGCGTAAAGGATCAGGGTTGTTGCCCGGTCCCCTGCCCCTTATTGACCGTGCGGCCGAAGGACACGGGAACCGACACGGGTTCGGCGGGCTCCTCGGGCTTGCCCTTCTTGGCGGCAAAACGCTCCGGATCCGCCTCGAAGCGAACGCGACAACGGTCTGAGCAGAAGTAGAACCGTTTGCCAGCCTGCACAGTGGAGGCAGGTGCATTGGCCACCTCGACCTGCATACCGCACACCGAGTCGAGGGCGTAGCCGTCATCTCCCCCTAAGCGCGCCCTGTTCCGATACGTCCAGTAGAGGACGGCGAAGAGCACGAGAAAGACGATGTTCAGGTAAGCCGTGTAGTCCCACGAGAAATGTGCCGGCGCGACCTGGGCCGGACGGATCGCGGGCACGAGGCCAGCAGCTCGGAAGATCACCTCG
>JBEKNX010000119.1:0-11072 GCA_049522375.1 Acidimicrobiales bacterium
CCCGCCGCCGCCGCGCCCCAACCCGGGCCGGCGCCCGGGGCACCGCCCAGGGGCGGCGGGACCGGCTGGCCGGGGGAGCCCGCCGGTCCCTGCGGCCCGGCGCCCGCGGGCGGGCCAGCCGGGGCGGTGGACGGGCGCCAATCGGACGGCCCCCACGCCTGGGCCGGGGGGAACGAGCTCACCGGTTGGCCCGCCGGCGCTCCCCCAGGTCCCAAGGCGGCGCCGTGGCCGACGTCGAGGCCCCCCGCGGGAGTGTCGTCGCTACCACCGGCGCCGGCACTGGCCACCGGCGGGCCGGCGACGACTTGTTCAGCTTCGCCGGGGGACGGCTGGCCCTGGCTCTCGGACGGTTTGGCTGTCATGAGTTTCCCCTGTCTGTGACGAGAAAGCTCTGCATGATCCGGCCGATGACCGTCTGCTGAGCTTGAAAACAAGACGGCGAGCAGCCCGCCATCAGGACCCACACCTTGTTGGTAGCGCTGTTGACCCAGGTCTCCTGCTCGTACGCCAACGCCGAGCTCGCCTGGGAGCCCTGTACCTCGTACGCCACCAGCGTGCCGTGCAAAGAGCCCTTCACCAAGAGCGCGGGCGTGGCCAATGACTGCACATTGGCTCCCTCCGTTTGCAGGGTGTCGACGTTGAACAGCACGTCCCTCAAGCCGTTGAAGGACATCTGCGACTGCTCAGTGCCGTTGAGAGGCCGGACCACCACGATCATCCACGGGTACCCGGTCGGCGTGAAGGCGTCCCCGGGACGAGCGTGCCGGGTACCAAAGGCGATGGTGGCGAAAATGGGCGTGCTGGTGAACAACGACCCGAAGGCGCCGTCGTGGGCCAGAGCGTGCTCGTCGAACACGGTCCAGCTGGAAGGCACCTTCAGGTACAGCTGCTGAGAGTCGCTGGCCACCACGTGAGCGTCGGAGCAGGCGGCCAGCGCCGTACCCAGCACCAGCGCGGCCACCGCGCCGGAAAGGCGTGAGCGGGCACGGGCCATGGCCTTACCCCGGGGCACCGCTCAGGACCCCCGGGCCGTGACGGTGAAACTCTTGACGATGCCGTCGATCACCCGCCGGTGCGCCTGGAAGCAGGCCAGGGAGCAGCCAACGGCCAGGTCCCAGGCCTTGTTGGTGGGGCTGTTGATGAAGGCCACTTGCTCGAAGGCGAGCGTGCCGCTCGGGGTGTCGGCTTGGAAAGCCACCCGGCTGCCCCGCAGGGCGCCCTTGACGATCAGCTTGGTGGAACCGATCTGCTGGACGCTGAGCCCGTCCTGTTGCCACTGGTCGAGAGGGAACAGGAGGTCGTTGAGGCCTGCCAACGACATGCTGGACTGGTCGGAGGGGCCAAAGGACACCACGTTGGCCAGCGCCCAGGCATTGCCGCCGAACAGGTTGAGAGTGCCCTTCTCGACCACGCGGCGACTGGAGGCGGCCAGGCTGGTGTACACCGTGTAGCTGGAGCCGGAGGCGGCCGCCTGGGTGTTGGCGGCGGCGTCTACCGCCAGCCCGACCCGTTTCAACGCCTCCGCGTCGAACACGTCCCAGTTTTTCGGCACCTTGAAGAACACGCCCTGCCTGGTGGTCCCCACGTAATTGACCGAAGTCGAGCAACCGGCCAGGCACGACGCCAGCACCAGGCCCAGGGCAGCGGCTATGGTTGCCCGCCCGCGCCCACGAGCCCCGGCCTCCCCGGCTTTGCCGGGTTCGCGGGCGGGCCTAGGGCCCTCATGTAGTGCCACAGGTACTTAAGGTACGACTAAGACATTCGTGATGGATGACCTCCAACATAAGTTTTACCTGAGCGTTCACAATCGAGCAATGCATCTGCTTGCTCCGCGCCCCCGGCGCCCGGCGCGTCGCGCCGCCCCCCGTGCCAGCATGGCCGCCTGGCTGCCGGCGGCCACTTGGGCCTACCTCCTGGCCGGCCGGGGCCGCTCCTGGTCGACTTCGACGCGCCTGCCGCCCCGTTCCCCCGCTCCCGCCGGGCCCCTGGCGGGCCCCGCGAACGGGGCTTCCGCCTTTCCCGCGGGCCGCTGGCCGACCGTGGCCATCGTGGTCCCGGCCCGGGACGAGGCCGATCTGCTGCCCGCCACCCTGCCTGGCCTTCTGGCCCAGGACTACCCGGGCCCAGCGTCGGTCGTGCTCGTGGACGACATGAGCACTGACGGCACCGCCAGCGTGGCCCGGGCGTTGGCCGCGGCGGCGCCCGGACCGAAATTGGGGCTCCGGGTCGTCATCGGCCAGGCCCGCCCGGCCGGGTGGGCCGGCAAGCCGTGGGCCATGGCCCAGGGCGTCGAGGCGGCCATGGAGGCCGGGGACCGGCCCGAATGGCTGTTGTTCACCGACGCCGACATCGCCCACCCTCCTTGTTCGCTGAGACAGCTGGTCCAAGCCGCCTCCGAGGACGCCCGCAGCGTCGTGTCGCTCATGGCCCGCCTTTCCACGGCCGGCGCCTGGGAGCGGCTGCTGATGCCGGCGTTCGTGTACTTCTTCGCCCAGATCTACCCCTTCAACTGGGTCAACGACAGGCAAGGGCGGACGGCGGCGGCGGCCGGCGGCTGCTTGTTGGTCGAGGCCCGGGCCCTGGCCCAGGCAGGTGGCATCGAGGCCATCGCCACCAGCACCATCGACGACGTGGCCCTGGCCCGGGCGGTAAAAGGAGCCGGCTTCGACATTTGGCTGGGCCTGGCCGGCCAGGGCGGCCCGTACGACGCTCCCCGGGTCGAGAGCCTGCGCCGCTACCCCCGCCTGGCCGGCATATGGGAAATGGTGGCCCGCAACGCCTACACCCAGCTCCACCACAACCCGGCCGCCCTGGCCGGGACCGTTGCCGGGTTGGCCGCCCTGTACCTGTCCCCGCCCGTGCTCACCGCCGCCGGGCTCGCCACCCGCCGCCCGGCACTGGCCACCGCCGGCGTGGCCGCATGGACGGCTATGACAATGACCTACCTGCCCATGGTGAGGTACTACGGCGCCCCGCCGGCCAGCGCCCTGGCCCTTCCTTTCACCGCCTCCCTCTATGGCGCCATGACCGTCAGCTCCGCCCGCCGCTACCGGAAGGGGCGCTCGGCCTGGAAGGGCCGGCCCACCGGCTGAGGCCCGGCGCGCGCTGCGGCCAGGCGGCCTACACGCCGGGCGCTCCCACGCCGGCCCCACGGCGGCGGCCGAGCCTCGAGCGGGGCGAAATGGGGGCCGCCCCCGGGTGGCGCGACAGGACAGCCCCCAGGACGGCCGCCGCCACCAGGGTCGGCACCGCCCCGACCACGAAGCCCCAGCGCGCCCCGAGCTCCTGGTCGACCAGACCTATGAGCAGCGCCCCCACCGGCGTGGAGCCGGTGAAAATGACCGAATAAATGCCCATGACCCGGCCCCGCATCTCGGGCGCGCTGGCCAGCTGGCAGGTGGAATTGGTCGTCGACAGGTACAGCAGCGAGAAGAAGCCCAGCGCCACCAGCACGGCCACTTCGAGGGCCAGGCTGCGCGCCGCCGCCGCCACCAGCATGACGGCACCCATGGCCAGCGCCGCCCCCACCACCACCCGCAACCGGGGGTCGCGGGCGCGCGCCGCGGTGAGCGCCCCGGCCACCGAGCCCACTCCCATTCCCACGAGCAGGAGGGCGTAGGTGGAGGCGTCGCCCTTGAAGTCGACCTTGGCCAGCACCGGGAGCACCGTATTGAAATTGAAGGCGAGGGTGCCCACCACGGCCAGCAACAGCAGAGCGTGGCGCAGCCGGGGGGTCTGGCGGATGTACCTCAGCCCCTGGCGCACCTGGCCCCGGGCATGGGCCACCCGCCGGCCGGCGAAGAGCTCGTCCCGGCGCATGGCCAGCAAAGCGCCAATGACGGCCAGGTAGGAAAGTGCGTTCAATGCGAAGCAGTCGCCCACGCCGCCCACGTCTATGACCAGCGCTCCCAGCGCCGGGCCGCCGATGCGGGTCAGGTTGAACGTGGCGCTGTTGAGCCCGACGGCATTGGGCAGGTCGTCCAGGCCCACCATCTCGGACACGAAAGCCTGGCGGGTGGGCATGTCGAGGGAACCGAACGTCCCGGAAACGAACGTGACCCCGTAGATCGCCCACAGGGGCCGCAACCCCGTGAGGTCGAGGGTGGCCAGCGACGCCGCCGCCAGCGCCAAGCCGCTCTGGGTGAAAACCAGGAGGTTGCGCTTGGGGAAGCGGTCCGCCACCACCCCCCCGTAGGCCCCGAACGCCAGCGACGGCACGAACTGGACCGCGCTCACCACCCCGACGTCGAGCGGGCTGTGGGTGATCTGCAACACCAACCACGCCAGGGCCACGTTCTGCATCCACGTCCCGAGGCTGGAAACGAGCTGACCGCCCAGGAAGAGCCGAAAATTGCGCCGCCGTAGGGAACGGAACAAGCCCGGCGCTTTCATGGCGCCTCCCCGGCCAGGAAGGTCATGAGCTCGGCCGCCCGGTCCAAGACCTCCACGTCACCGGGGGCCAGGGCCTCGAGGCGCTCCCTCAGGTACAGCTCACGCCGTGTCCGCGCCTCCCGCAACATCTCGGCCCCCTGGGGGGAAAGGGCGACCAGCGCCACCCGGCGGTCGAGGGGGTCGGGGTGCCTTTGCACCAGGCCGGCTTGTTCGAGGTTGGCGGCGATGCGCGTCATGGACGGGGGCGCCACGCCCTCGGCGCTGGCCAGTTCGCCCAGGGTCAGCTCTCCCCTCTTGGAAATGGTGACCAACGCGGCATATTGCGACGCCGTGACCCCTCCCGCCGAGCGCTGGCGGAGCCGCCGCTCCAGTCTCGTCACGCTCATCGCCAACCGGCTGGCCGTGCTCACCTGCGCACCTGTCCCGGCCGTCTCCATCCTGCTCATGATATCCGTTAGCTATGCTAACTATCTGCCGCCGTACCGGTCCCTCGAGCAGAAGTGCCACACTGGACCAATGGCCATGCGGGAAGACTGCCGGCATTTTCAGAGCCGGACCTACGCCACCGGGGAAACAGCGCGCTTCTGCGTCCTCAACCTCGCCCCTGAAGAACCCTGGCGCTGCCCGGCCAACTGCCCCCGCTACGAAAAGGACATCATCGACGGCACCTTCGTGGTCGGCTCGATGGTGCGGCCCCGCGTCGAGGACGAGCCCGAGCTCCCCGAAGGCGATGTGGCCGAGGTGCTGGACGCCGCCGACCTCATCGTCACCGCCGCCGGTCCCGAGATCGTGGCCGAGATCGAGCGCCAGCGGGAGACGCGGCCGTGGTGGAAGGTCTGGAGGCGCAGGGAGGACGGCGGCTTCAACTTGAGCGCTCGCTAGACCTCCCCCCCGCCGTGCCCACCGACCACCGCCCGAGAAAACCTCGGAACACGGGCGCGGGAAGGGCCCGGGCGGCGCTGGCCGTGCCGGCGGCATTGGCCCTCGTAGCGGCCGGGTGCGGGGGCGGGGGAAGCGCACAGAAATCGGGGGCCGGGACCAGCACCACGCCTACCACCGTCCTGACAACGACGACCCCTGTCCGCCCCACCACTCAGGCCCCGGCCAGCCGGGCGTCCACCACCCAGGTCCCGGCCAGCCGGGCGTCCACCACTCAGGCCCCGACCACCCAGGCCCCGGCCAGCCGGGCGTCCACCACCCAGGCCCCGACCACCCAGGCCCCTACCACCCAGACGACGGTCCCGTCGTCCTCCGCCTTGCCCTACACCTGGCAAAGAGACCTGAACATGAACCTCCAGCTGGGAGGGGGCACCACCAGCACGCTGTCGGCGGTGGTCCAGCCCGGAGAACGAGGGCAATGGTTGATCGCCGGCACTCAGTCCCGCGCTGGCGGGGCCACGGTGGCGACGGTCTGGAGCTCGCCCGACGCCCTGACCTGGTCCAAGACCGAGTTGCCGGTCCCCACCGGCGCGGCCACCGATGAGGCCGACGCTGTCACCGACTGGGGCCAGCGCGAGGTCGTCGTCGGCTCGGCCGGCAGCGGTGCGGCTCAAAGGGCGGCGGTGTGGATGAGCCGGGCACCCGGGCAGCCCTTCGTGGCTATCGCCGACAGTCCCGTGTTCGCTCCCCCCGCCTCGGCGACGCCCATCGCCCAAACCGGCGCCGCCATGGACACTGTGGCAGCCGGCGCTCTCGGCCTTTTCGCCGCCGGCACCCTCGACGGCCAGGCCGCCGTGTGGTATTCGACCAACGGGCTGCAATGGGACGCCCTGTCGGGCGCGGACAAGGTCATCGACGCAGAGCCCGGCGCCGTAGTCAACGACATCCTGTCCACCCCCGGCGGGGTGTTCGCGGCCGGTTCGACCGTCAACGGCAACCGGCTTTCGGCCGCGCTGTGGTACTCCTCTGACGGGATCCACTGGGAGGTGGTGCAAGACCCGGGCCCCATCTTCTTCGGGGCGGGCGACCATGTCGTTACTTCGCTGGTCAATATCGCCGCCATCGGGACCTCGGTCAGCGGGGGGCCGGCCACCACGGGGCTGCTAGCCGTCGGCGGCGTGCGCGTCGGCTCCACCTGGCAACCGGCCTCGTGGATATCACCGGACGGCTTTTCCTGGAGCCAGACGTCGGAGAGCTTCCCCCTCGGCAACGAACCGGCCGACAGCCCGGGGGCCCTCGCCTATTCCGCCACCGGGGCGGACGGCCTGCTGTACGCGGCCGGCGGCAGCCCCGGCCGCCAGCGCCTGTGGCAGTCCGACAACGGGCTGGCGTGGACGGCGGTCGCTCTCCCGCCCGCCGCCGCCCGCGATACCGGCTGGCACCTGGGCCTGGCCGCGGCTGAAGGCCACATCACCGTGCTGGCCGACAACCTCCCCGGCCAGCCCTACGTCCTGGTGCGCGAAGACGGCTCCTGGCACGAGCCCAGCGGGACCGGCGCCTTCGGCACCCCCCTTTCCACGGCTTGGCCGACCAGCCTCGTGAGCGACAACAGCCAGCTCGTGATGAGCGTGCAGCTCTCCAACCCCGGTCAGGTCCTCGGCGGTGCCAGCAGCTCGGTGGCCGTGCTCACGTCGACGGACGGCGTCTCTTGGCAAACGCCCAATGTCGACGCCTTCCAGAACAGCACCGTCAACCAGTTGCTGCCCGTGCCGGCCGGCCTCTTGGCCGTAGGGGCCCGCAACGGCACACTGGGACAGCTGCATCAGCCGATGAGCTCGTGGACGGACGCGTTCGCCAGCTTGTCCGGTGACGACGGCATCACCTGGCCCCGCGAGCCCATCAACCCCGCCACCTTGGGGGACCCGCCGCCGACGGGCCCCACCACTACGACGACCACCACGACCACACCCGGGAGCACGGCCACGAGCGCCAGCGCCGCCGCGCCTACCAGCACCGCCGCGCCTACCAGCACAAGCGTCAGCCCGGGCGCGGGCACGACCAGCGGCTCCGTCTCCAGCACGGCCAGGGGCTCCAGCGCGACGAGCGGCTCCAGCACGACCAGCAGCTCCAGCACGGCCAGCGGCTCCAGCACGACCGCTACTTCGGCCGCCACGACCACGGGCTCGGGCGCCGCCGCCACAACCACCGTTCCCGCCGCCACGACCACCACTACCACCGAGCCGCACGTCGAGGCACCCCTGGCCGGGCCCTTCGCCGCCACCGCCGCGGGACGGGTGGGCAACAGCCTCTACGTAGTAGGCCAGGCCGGGCCGCAGGCAGTCGGGTGGTTCAGCCCGGACGGCACCACTTGGCAGCGGCCACAGGCGCTCGACGCCACCCCGCAACTGGCCACCGAGCAAGCCCGCGCCACCTGCGGGGCGGGCAACAGCGCCGTGGTAGTCGGCTCAGCGACGGCGACCGGTCAGGGTGCCCTTCCCGCCGCCTGGTCCAGCACCGATGGCTCGACATGGACCAGCGCCACCTTCCTGCCCGGGGCCGCCTCCGGGAGCTATACGCAGGTCGATGGCTGCCTCTTCACCGGGAACGGTTTCATCGCTTACGGCGGGTCCACCGGCAACGGGCAGTCTGAACAGCCCGTGCTCTGGGGTTCCGTCGACGGGACCTCCTGGCAGCAACTGTCCACCACGTTCACCGGGCTCTCCGGCGGCTCGCCGGTCGGCCTCGAGACGGCACCGCTCGACGGCGTGGCTGAGGGCACAACGACCTGGCTCGGGGTCAGCGGGGACGGCGACGCTCCGACACAAGTCTGGCCGGCGCCGGTGGGTGGTCAAGCCGGAGCCGTTTTCACACCAGCGGGGCTGTGGTCTTCCGTCGACGCCGGCAGCACCTGGCAACAACTGGCCACCAATACCCCGGCCTTCACGGGCACCGTCTTCGCCCAGGCCCTCGCCGCCGCTTACGTGGGCCAGCAGCCGATCGTCGCCGGCACGGTGGACGGCCAGCTGGCCGTGTGGATAGGCACGCCCGCCTCCGGTCCGAGCGGCAGCAGCTAGGGCCGCCTCGCATCCCCCGCTCCCCACCCGGACCGCGACGGGCCTGGGACACCCCGGCTTGGTACGCGGCCCCGTTTTGGCGCGGAACTCCGTGGTAACCCGCCCTTTTGGGTAGGGGTTTCGTCCACTTCCTTGCCGGCGCCGGGAGCTTTGTGGACTTCCTTCTCTTTCCCGACATGAAAACCACACCACTGGGCCGGCTCGCAATTAACTCCGGCAGACGCGGGCCAATAGGGAGGCAATGCCGCAATTACCAACAGGCCCGCCGGGCCCGCTCCTAGCCGGTCTGCTCGGCCCACCCCCCCACTGCCGCACGCCCCCCTTCAAGGGGGGCGCTTGCCCCCGGGAGGCGGTGTAGGCCGGTCCCGCCGGACAACAACCACGCCGGCTTCCCGCCTCAAGCCCTTGGCAACAGAGCAGCGATCAGGCGGTCTGCTCACATCGGCGACAACGCCCCCCTGCGGGGGGCGGCGTCAGCGGGGGGGCCGTTGCCCGGGACCGAGCCCTGGTCCGCTGAGGGGCTAATTTTCGGCGCCACGAGCTGCCACAGAAGCGAGCAGGAGCCGGACGGCGGCGACCATTTCCGCCCCTGACATCACCGCCGTCAGGTGGGCGATCTTCCAGCCGGCAGCGTTTAGTGAGGTGAACTTCCGTCGCTCGCGGTCGAACGCCGAACGCGAGACGACGCGGTGCGCCCGTCCCGCGATCTCGGCACCCACTTTCCGCTCCGGCCAAGCTACATCGACGACGTAAAGCCGGTCGTCGACGACGATGGCGAAGTGCGTCTCGAAAGGCATGAGCGGTGCCAGTGCTCGGAAGGCCTGCGCCTCGAGCAGGCTGTCTGCCGTCGGGCTCTCGGCCCGGAGCACGAGTAGCCGCTGCAGGTAGGCCCGACCGGGAACATTGGGGCGGGCCCGCGCCAGGCATTCCTGTAGCTCCGGCACTGTCCAGCGCCGCTGCACCCAAACCTTCGTCGAGAGCCTTTTCGGTAAGTTCCGGGCCCCACCGTCCGGCCAGGTCGACCAGGGCCCGGCACTGAGAAGTCACCAGCACGCCTCGCTTGCTGACAAGATCGCACGCCGCCAGGTCGGCATGGCGATGAACGAGCGTGCCCGGCGGTCTGGAGTGCGCGTGCGGGGGCAAGGTGAGCTCGATGGCCGAGACATCGGCATACTCAAAACCGTGGACAGCAGCGGCGCTCTCGTGCGAGACCACCGCTTCCCGCCCGGCGGCGAGAGCAGCCCCCAGGATCTCCTCCCAAGACGAGGAAGCCACGCCCGCCATGGCGTACACCCCCCAGCGGACTCGCCGCAAGTGCCGAGAGGCCTCTCCCCGGGCCAACTGGGAGTAGCTGATACCTAGTTGTCTGGCCTGGGCGGCAGAAAATAACCCACGCTGGTCGGCCGCAAGCTGGTTCAGCACGGCTCGAGTCATCTTGTCCACCGGAACAGTAAATACGCCAGCGGTGACAACAATCCCCCTCCCGCTCGTCGCGGGACCGGATGACGTCGTCGTGCTGCCCGACGGCGCCCTGCTGGGCTCGCCCCGTTGGCTCGCCGCCGGGGCTCGGCCCCGGGGCAGCTGCTGGCCCCGGGCGCCGATGGGTGGTGCGCCGTCCAGGCGCCGGACCGGTGGGCGGGCCCGGACTGTTAGCGCACCTCGGCGGGTAGTTTGAACGGCGCCGGTTTGCGCATTCACGGCTTCAGGTACAAGTAAAGAGACGAAAGAGACAACGCACATGGCACTGGACAAGTTTTTTTTGAGGACGGTGGTCGGCGGTTTGATGATGGGGCACGGGCTCCAGAAACTGAACGGCAGCTTCGGGGGGCCGGGCCTGAAGGGCATGGAGAAAGGCATGAAGTCGCTCGGGATGTACCCGCCCGAGTACCAAGCCCGGGCGGTCGCTCTGAGCGAGACCATTGGCGGTGGCCTCACCGCTCTCGGTTTCCTCAGCCCCTTGGGCCCGGCCATGATCATGGGGACGATGGCGGTGGCCATAAAGAAGGTCCACCTCAAGAACGGCTTATGGAACTCCAATAAGGGCTACGAGTTCAACCTCACACTGATCGCCGCGTCCTTCGCCCTGGCCGCCGACGGGCCCGGCCTGCTGTCGGTCGACTGGATGCTGGGCAAGCAGCGTAAGGGGTTGAACTGGGCGTTGGCTGCCGCCGCGCTGGGTGCCGGTGCGGCCGCCGTCGCTCTGCAGATCGGCGATCAACTGGCGCCTGAGGGCCCTGAGGCCCGGGCAGCCGACGACGATGGCCTGACCCAAGAGCCGCCCTCGGTGGCCTCAGGGCGGGACGAGCCCGACGGCCCGGCCCCGGACCTCTCAGAGCCGCACCTCTCCGAGCAGTACCGCTCCGACCCCAACGGGTCAGACCAGCACGGCAGCGAGCAGCACGGGTCGGACGAGGACAACTCCGAGGCCTACAGCTGAGGTCCTGTCCGTCATAGCCGCCAGCAGCCGAGGCGGGAGGCTGAAGCTCCTGGTGGTGCCGAGGCTCCAGATCGTTGGGGCCCCCCGGGCCGACAATGGCGCCGGGCCTGTGTGCGGGCGGGCCCGGCGCGATAACTCGCGCCGGGCCCTACCCGGGACGGGGGCCGCCCGCGCGCAGACCGGCCAGGAACGCCTCCACCTCGGCCCGCGACCGCGTGCGCCGCATCGGCGGCAGGGCGTTGACCAGTTCCCAGCGGTAGCGGGCCTTTCCGAGCCGCCGGTCGAGGACG